>JAHEMI010000004.1 GCA_024643785.1 Burkholderiaceae bacterium | reverse complement strand
CTCGTCCGGTGAAATGCCGGGGCCGTTGTCGATGACTTCGAGAACTACCTTGCTTGTTGCACCAGGTTCGGCGGCGAGCAGCACGTCGACATGGCCGCCGCGGCGGGTATAGCGCAGGGCATTGTCGACGAGGTTGTTGAGCAGCACCTGCAACTGGTCCGGACTGCCGTGGACATGCTGGGCCACGTCGCCCAGATCGGCGCCGAGATCGATCCCTTCGGTTTGCGCGCGCAGGTTGAAATCGGCGACCACCGAACGCACCAACTCGGTCAGGTCAACGTCAGTCTCAGCGCTCATCGCGGCCTCAGGCTCGAGGCGCGAGAGCGCCAGCAGTTGCTCGACCTGGCGCGTTGCGCGCTCGAGTCCGCCGCGCATGTCGGCCATCGCCGCCTCGCGTTCTTCAGGGTCGTGAGCGCTACCGAGCAGGCGCAACTGCAGCCGCAACGCGGTCAACGGGGTGCGCAGCTCGTGGGCGGCATCGGCAGTGAACTGGCGCTGCACGGCCAGGGCCCTGTCGAGACGCTGCATCAGGGCATTGATCGATTCGACCAGCGGCAGGATCTCCACTGGCAGGTGGGCAACGTCGATCGCCTCCAGCGAAGTGGCGCTGCGCCGCTCGATCTCCTGCGAAGTCGCCGCCAGCGGCCGCAGGTTGTGATTGAGGGCGTAGGTTAGCACCGCCGATATCAACAGTACGATCGCAACACTTGGAACGAGCATCTTGAGCGCAATATCAAAGGCGATTTCCTCGCGCTGCTCCAGGTTCTGGGCAGTCTGAAACAGCAATCCGTCATCATTTTGGTAGGTGTAGACGCGCCAGTTCTGGTCACCGAGCGCACGGGTGGCATATCCGGTCCGGGGGGTGAACCATGAACTGGGGTCGACGCTCCCACCGGAACCATGGAGCAGGCGGCCATCCTTGGTCCAGACCTGGAGCATCAGCGTCAGGCCAGCCGGGGGCAGCAGTGGCGAACCCTCGGCCACCTTGCCGTCGGGGTGGATGCCGTAGTGCAACATGGAGGCGAGCGCGACCTGGCGCAACTCGGCGTCGTAGAGTTCGTTCAGGCGCGCGAGCGTGTGGGCGTAGGTCGACATCGCCAGCAGCAGGGCCGCCAGCATCTGCCACGCGATCAGCCAGACCAGCAGGCTGATCCGAATCGAGCGCATTTCAGCCTTCGGCTATGCGATAGCCGACACCGCGGATGTTGCGTACCAGGTCGGCACCGATCTTGCGCCGCAGGTTGTGCAGGTGGACTTCGATCACGTTGCTTTCGATCTTGGTCGAGCCGCTGTAGACCGCTGCCTCGAGGTCCATGCGCGACAGCACCGCACCGGGCTTGCGCATCAGGGCTTCAAGGATCATGAATTCGCGCGCCGAAAGATCGACCGGCTCGCCGCGCAGCTTCACGATGTGCCCGGCCGGGTCCAGCGTCAGGGCGCCGCATTCGAGGATCGGCGCGCCGCTGCCTGCATGGCGGCGCAACAGCGAGCGGATGCGGGCGATCAGTTCATCGAGATCGAACGGCTTAAGGACATAGTCATCGGCCCCGGCGTCCAGGCCGGCAATGCGGTCCGGGACGGCGTCGCGGGCGGTAACGATCATTACCGGGATGTGATTGCCGCTGGCGCGCAGGTTCTTGAGCAGGTCCAGGCCATTCACGGCGGGCAGTCCGAGATCGAGCAGCAAGAGGTTGTATGAGGTTTCCGCCAACGATGCCAGGACGGTCTGTCCGCTGCGGGTCCAGTCAACCGTGAAGCCCGCTGCCTTAAGTCCCTGCTGAACTGCCTTGCCAATCATCGAATCGTCTTCGACCAGGAGGATGCGCATGTTCGTTTCCGGGTAGTCGCCTCATTAGGGAACATGACTGCCAAATACCTCTGGCCTGTCATGGTTATCCTTAAGTGTAGCAGTCCGCTGGCAATAAGGAACTACTAAGTTATGCGGATTACCCCTAGGGTGCGGCGGATTTTTGGCCCGCTCCGGCCGGCTACCCGGTCTGGCGGGCGATCAGCCACACCCCGAGCCCGATCAGGGCGATGCCGCTCCATCCGCCCAGCGACAGGGTTTCTCCCAGCCAGTAACGGGCGATCAGCGCGTTTATGACGTAGCCGATCGAGAGCATCGGGTAGGCCACCGTGACCGGAACCCGGGTGAGGGCCGCGATCCAGACCACCAGGCTTATGCCGTAGGCGGCGAAACCCAGCAGGAAGGGCCATTGGGTCAGGATGCGCGTCGCGGTATCGAGGGCGCCGGAGAGTGAGAAATCAAGTTCCCCGACCCGGTTGGTGCCAAGCTTCAGCAGGGACTGTGCCAAGGCGTTGAGCACCACGCCGGTGAGGACGAGGCCAAAGCTGTATGCGTTCATAGTGCGCGCATTGTCGCGCATCTTGCTACACTTGCGCGCCATGTCCGCCTCGAATTCTTCACGCTCGGCACTGACTATCGCTGCCCTCGGGGTTGTTTACGGGGACATCGGGACCAGCCCACTGTATGCCTTCCGCTCGGTTTTCGACGGTTCGTTCGCGATTCCCGTGAACGAGGAGAACATCCTGGCAGCTTTGTCGATGATCTTCTGGTCGATCATGATCATCGTCGCGGTCAAGTACGTGGTGGTCATGCTGCGCTTCGACCATCGCGGCGAGGGCGGGGTGCTGGCGCTGCTGTCCTTCGCGCTCGGCGCCGTGCGCACGCGCCCGCGCCTGCGCTGGCTGATCACCGTGATGGGGGCGTTCGCCGCTTCGCTGTTCTATGGTGATGCCGTGATCACGCCGGCGATTTCGGTCTTGTCGGCGGTCGAGGGGATCGGCGTCGCCTCCCATGCGCTCGACCATTACACCGTCCCGATCGCGCTGGTAATCCTGGTAGGCCTGTTCCTGGTGCAACGTCACGGCACCGGCAAGGTCGGGGTCCTGTTCGCGCCGGTGATGATGCTCTGGTTCGCCGGGCTCGCGGGCATGGGCGCGGCGAGCATCGTCCAGACCCCCGAGGTCCTGGCAGCCTTGAGCCCGACCCATGCGGTCTCGTTCATCATCTGGCACCCGGGCTGGGCCTTCGCGGCAGCCGGAGCGGTGTTCCTGTGCGTGACCGGCGCCGAGGCACTGTATGCCGACATGGGCCATTTTGGCGCCGGACCGGTGCGCACCGCCTGGTTCGCGATCGTTTTCCCGGCACTGATCATCAATTACCTGGGCCAGGGCGCGTTGCTGCTGCGCGATCCCGCCGCCGCGCGCAATCCCTTCTATCTCCTGGCTCCGGAGAGCATGTTGCTGCCGCTGATCGTGCTCGCGACCTGCGCGACGATCATTGCGTCGCAGGCCACCATCTCGGGCGCGTTTTCGGTCACCCAGCAGGCTTCGCGCCTGGACTTCCTGCCGCGCCTGCGCGTCCTGCACACCTCGGATACCGCGCGCGGGCAGATCTACATTCCGCTGGTCAACTGGATCCTGATGGTCGGCGTGGTGGTGCTGGTGCTGAGCTTCCGCAGTTCGGAAGGCCTGGCGGGCGCCTACGGCATCGCGGTCGCCGGCGACCTGCTGATCAGCAGCGTGATCATGTTGATCGTGCTGCCGCTGGCGCGCCAACACGTCCTGCGCTGGCTCTTGCCGCTATTTGCGGTCACGGCGACTGTCGAAGCCCTCTACTTCAGCGCCAACGCCTCGAAGTTCTTCAATGGCGGCTGGTTCCCGATCACGCTGGCGCTGATCGTCTTCACCGTGCTCTCGACCTGGCGCCGCGGCACCGAGATCCTGCGCGCCCGCAAGACCGCTTCGCCGGCCTCCCGGGTCGATACCGGCGAGATGGACCTCTCGGGGATAACCAAGGTGCCGGGATCGGCGATCTTCTTCGGCGCCAACCCCAAGCGCTGCCCGAGCGCCTTCCTGCACAACCTGAAGCACAACCGGGTGGTGCACGAACTGACGGCCTTCGTCACGGTGTCGTTCGATGACACCCCGGTGGTGCCCGATGACGAACGCGTCGAACTTTCGAAGAATCCCAACGGGATCGTCGAGATCATCCTGCATTACGGCTTTCGCGAGGAGCCGGACCTGGTGCAGGCGCTGCGGCTGGTGGCGCGCCGCGGAGTGCATTTCGACCCCGAGGAAACATCGTTCTTCGCCAGCAAGCCGACCATCGTGTCGGTCTCGCGGCGCGGCCTGTTCGGGTGGCGGCGCTCGCTGTTCGGCTGGATGTTGCGCTCCAATACCAGTCTTGCCCGTTACCTTGGCCTGCCGCCAAACAGGGTCGTCGAACTCGGCGCCCAGATCGGCATCTGAGCCCCCGTAGAATATTGGCCTGAAGAGCCCCGGTGACCTGCGGCGCCGGGGTGCGCAGCCATTGCCCGAAGGAACCATGGCAACCAAGAGAAGCGAATACACCGAGTCATCGATCAGGGTGCTCAAGGGGCTGGAGCCGGTACGCCAGCGCCCGGGGATGTACACCCGCACCGAGAACCCGCTGCACGTGTTCCAGGAAGTACTCGACAATGCGGCCGACGAAGGGCTGGCCGGGTATTGCTCGCTGATCGCGGTGACCCTGCACGCCGATGGCAGCGTCGCGGTCGAGGACGACGGGCGCGGAATCCCGGTCGGGCCGCACCCGGAAGAGAAACTGCCGGTGGTCGAGATCGTGTTCACGCGACTCCACGCCGGCGGCAAGTTCGACAAGACCGCGGGCGGTGCCTACAGCTTTTCCGGCGGCCTGCACGGCGTCGGGGTCTCGGTGACCAACGCACTCTCGAAACGCTTCGAAGTGACGGTCTGGCGCGACGGCGCGGCCCACGAGATCGCCTTCGCCGGCGGCGACGTGGTCGCGCAGCTATCCTCGCGGCCGCTTGCTCGCGGCGAGCGTCGCAGCGGGACCAGGGTGTGTTTCCTGCCCGACCCGAAGTACTTCGACGCGCCGGCACTGCCGATGGGCGAACTGCTCCATCTGCTGCGTTCAAAGGCGGTGCTGCTGCCGGGCCTGCGGGTGACATTCCGCGACGAGAAGAACGATCGCACCCAGGAATGGAAATACGATGAGGGACTGCGCGGTTACCTGGCCGAGAGCCTGGCCCAGCAGGGATCCGACGAACCGCTGATCCCGTTCTTCGAGGGCGCGCACGAGATCGGCCCAGGGCACGACACCTTCGCCGAAGGCGAGGGCGCGGCGTGGGTGGTGGGCTGGACCGAGAACGGCACGCCGGTGCGCGAGTCGTACGTCAATCTGATCCCGACCAGGGCGGGCGGCACGCATGAGTCGGGACTGCGCGATGGCCTGTTCGTGGCGGTCAAGGGGTTCATCGAATTGCACGGCCTGCAACCCAAGGGGGTCAAGCTCCTGCCCGAGGACGTTTTCGCGCGCGCCAGCTTTGTGCTCTCGACGCGGGTGCTCGACCCGCAGTTCCAGGGGCAGATCAAGGAGCGGCTGAATTCGCGCGACGCGGTGCGACTGGTCTCGTCGCTGGCGCGCGCACCGCTCGAGCTTTGGCTCAGCCAGAACGTCGACCACGGCAAACGGCTCGCCGAACTGGTCATCCGCCAGGCGCAGGCACGCAGCCGCGCCACCCAGAAAGTCGAGAAGCGCAAGAGCTCGGGGGTGGCGGTGCTGCCCGGCAAGCTCACCGACTGTGAATCTACGGATACCGCCCGCAACGAACTGTTCCTGGTCGAAGGGGACTCGGCCGGCGGGTCGGCCAAGCTGGGCCGGGACAAGGAGTTCCAGGCGATCCTGCCGCTGCGCGGCAAGGTGCTCAACAGCTGGGAGGTCGATCCCGACCGGCTGTTCGCGAACAACGAGATCCACAACATCGCGGTGGCGATCGGGGTCGATCCGCACGGCCGCGACGACCACCCCGATCTTTCCGGCCTGCGCTACGGCCGGATCTGCATCCTTTCGGACGCCGACGTCGATGGCTCCCATATCCAGGTGCTGTTGCTGACGCTCTTCCTGCGCCACTTTCCGCGTCTCATCGAGCAGGGGCACCTGTACATCGCGCGGCCGCCGCTCTACCGGGTCGATCTGCCGGCACAGGGCAAGCGGCCGCTGCGCAAGATCTACTGCCTCGACGACGGCGAGTTGCGCCACGTCGAGGACAAGTTGCGCCAGGAAGGGGTGCGTGAAGGCAGCTGGACACTGTCGCGGTTCAAGGGCCTGGGAGAAATGAACGCCGAGCAGTTATGGGAAACGACGATGAATCCGGACACCAGGCGGATGTTGCCGGTTGAATTCGGAACGCTCGAGCGCAGCGCGACCGAGCAGTGCTTCACGATGCTGATGGGCCGCAACGAGGCCGCGGCCCGGCGCGCATGGCTCGAGCGGCGCGGCAACGAGGCCGAGGTGGACGTATGAGCCCGAGATTGCGGCGCCGGCGCCCGATCCTCCCCGAGCGCGATCTGTTCGAGACGCTCGATGACGCTCCCGCCCCGGAACAGACTCCGGCAATACCCGAACCGGCGCTGACCGACGCCAAGCCGCCATTGGCGGCGAGCGCTTCCGCGCCGCCTGATGCGCCACCGCCGGTGCCCGCTGGCGGCGGCAGCAGTGGTGGCGACGATGACTCGATCGCGCTGGCCGTGTTCGCCGAGCGCGCCTATCTCGATTACGCGATCTCGGTGGTCAAGGGGCGTGCGCTGCCCGACGTCTGCGACGGCCAGAAACCGGTGCAGCGCCGGATTCTCTACGCGATGAACGAGATGGGACTCGGGGCAAGTGCCAAACCGGTCAAGGCCGCGCGCGTGGTGGGCGATGTGCTGGGCAAGTTCCACCCCCACGGCGACGTCGCGGCCTACGAGGCGCTGGTGCGGATGGCCCAGGATTTCACGCTGCGCTACCCGCTGGTAGATGGTCACGGCAACTTCGGTTCGCGCGATGGCGACGGTCCGGCCGCGATGCGTTACACCGAGGCGCGACTGACCCGCTACGCCCAGTTGCTGCTCGACGAGATCGACGAGGGCACCGTGGACCTGGTGGCCAACTACGACGGTTCGACCCGCGAGCCAACGCAGCTGCCGGCGCGCCTGCCGATGGTGCTGCTCAACGGCGCCTCGGGGATTGCCGTCGGGCTGGCGACCGAGATTCCGCCGCACAACCTGGGCGAAGTCGCCGCCGCGGCGGTCACGCTGCTGCGTGACCCCAAGGCCGGACTCGACGAAGTGATGGCCCATTTGCCGGGCCCCGATTTCCCGGGCGGCGGGCAGATCATCAGTCCGGCGGGCGAGTTGCGCGAGATCTATGACGGTGGCCGCGGCAGCATCAAGGTGCGGGCGCGCTATTCGATCGAGGAACTGGCGCGCGGCCAGTGGCAGCTGGTGGTGACCGAGTTGCCCCATGGTGTCTCGGCCCAGAAGGTTCTCGAGGAGATCGAGGAACTCACCAATCCCAAGCTGCGCGCCGGCAAGAAATCCCTGACTCCGGAACAGCAGCAGCTGCGCCAGGTGATGCTGGCAGTGCTCGATGCCGTGCGTGACGAATCGGGCAAGGACGCCCGGGTGCGACTTGTTTTCGAGCCCAAGACATCGCGGATCGCGGTCGACGAACTGCGCGACGCCTTGTTGGCCCATACCGGCCTGGAGAGCAACGTCTCGGTCAACCTGGTCAGCGTCGGCCGCGATGGCCGCCCCGGCCAGAAGGGTGTCGTCGAGATGCTCCGCGAGTGGGGCGAGTTCCGCATCGATACCGTGACCCGGCGCACCCGGCACCGCCTGGCCAAGACCAGCGACCGGATCCACGTGCTCGAAGGTCGGCAACTGGTGCTGCTGAACATCGACGAAGTGATCGCGATCATCCGCCAGTCGGATGAACCGGGTCCGGCGCTGATCGCGCGCTTTGGCTTGAGCGATCGCCAGGCCGACGACATCCTGGAAATACGGCTGCGGCAACTGGCCCGCCTCGAGGCCCTGCGCATCGAGCGCGAACTGGCCGAATTGCGCTCCCGCCAGCAGGAATACGAGGCTTTGCTCGCCAGTGCGGCGGTGATGCGTCGCCAGGTCATCCGCGAGATCGAAGCCGACGTGAAGCTCTACGGAGACGCGCGCCGCACGCTGATCGAGGAGGCGCAGCGCACCAGTACCGAAGTGCGGGTGCCGGAGGAACCGGTCACGGTGGTGGTGTCGGAGACTGGCTGGGTCCGCGCCCGCCAGGGGCATGGTCACGACACCACGCAGTTCACGTTCAAGTCCGGCGACGCCTTTGACGGCGCCTACGAGGTGATGACCACCGACCAGTTGTTCGCGATCTCGAGTTCGGGACGGGTCTTTTCGGTGCCCGTCTCGCAGTTGCCATCGGCGCGCGGCGACGGCGTGCCGGTGACCAGCCTGATCGAACTCGAGCCGGGCACGCGGCTGGCGCGGGTGTTCGCCGCATCCGTCGACAGCGGACTGCTGATCGCGTTGCGCGGCGGCAATGGTTTCGTTTGTCGCGTCGCTGATCTGGTGGGACGCAACCGGCAGGGCAAGGCGTTCGTCACCCTTGAAGCGGGCGACGAGGTATTGCGGCCGGCACTGTTCGGCGCCGATCTCGACCGGGTGCTGTGCGTGTCGGCGGGAGGCCGGGCACTCACCTTCGCGCTGGCCGACGTCAAGGTGCTGCGCAACGGCGGGCGCGGCGTCATCCTGATGGGGGCGGCGCCGGGCGATGGCATGGCGCAGGCGATAGTCTATGGCGGCGCGGGCGTCGAGATCGACGGCCTTGGCCGCGGCGGCAAGGAGATCGCGCGCAGCTTCAGCGCCGCGGTGCTCGACGCCTACGCCGGAGTGCGCGCGCGCAAGGGGCGCCTGCTCGAGCCGCGGATTCGTGATGGACGCGTAAGACTGATCGATGGAGGGGGCGATGCCTGATACCGCCGCAGCACCGGTAGTGTTCGAAACCAGGGCGGCGGGCGGGGGGCTGACGGTCGGTTTCGCACGCCTCAATCGGCCGCGGCAACTCAACGCCATCACGCTGGAGATGTGCGAATTGCTGTTCGCGCAGTTGCGAACCTGGGCCTCCGACGCCGCAGTCGCGGCCGTGGTGCTCGAGGGTGCAGGTGAGCGCGGCTTCTGCGCCGGCGGTGACGTCGCCGCGGTGGTCGAGGCGGTGCGCGCCGGCGGGCCGCAGCGCTATGTCTACGGCGATGCCTTCTTCGAGACCGAGTACCGGCTCGATTACCTGATCCACAGCTATCCCAAGCCGCTGGTGTCTTTCGCCCATGGGGTGTGCATGGGCGGCGGGGTCGGCCTGAGCGTCGGGGCAAGCCACCGGATCGTCGGCGACCGGGCGCGCATCGCGATGCCCGAGATCCACATCGGACTGTTTCCGGACGTCGGCGGCGGCTTCTTCCTGAACCGCGTTCCGGGCGGCGCAGGGCTGGTGATGGCGCTCACCGGGATGCACATCAACGAGGCCGACGCCCTGTTCGCCGGCCTGGCCGACTTCTTCGTCCCCGACGAATGCCGGGCCGAATTCATCGCCGCTTTGCTCGAGTTGCCGTGGCGGGGCGCGGCAGCCGCGGATCGTGCGCAGCTGACCCGCCTGTGCCTGGCGCATCATCGCCGTTACCGGGCCGGGCTGCCGGAGTCGAATCTGCGCCAGTACTACGATGCAATCCGCTTCATCGCCTCCCAGCCCGATGTCGCCGGGGTGCGCGATGCGCTGCTGGCCGCGGCCGACGAGGACGACTACTTCCGGGTCCCGGCCGACAACCTTGCCAATGGTTCGCCGACCGCTGCCCGGGTCAGCTTCGAATACCTGCGCCGCTCCCGCCGCCTCTCGCTCGCCGAGGTCCTGGCGCTCGATCTGGTGCTCGCCACCAGGTTCATGCGCGGCCAGGATTTCATCGAGGGCGTACGCGCGCTGCTCATTGACAAGGACCGTGCGCCGCGCTGGTCTCCGGCCAATTTCGACGAAGTCGATCCGGCCAGTGTCGAGTGGCATTTCACGCCCGCCGCGGGAAGCGGGGACTGACCCCTTTCAGAGTTTGGGCCGCACCACCGCGGCGCCGCGGCCCAGTGCGACGATCAGCACCACCAGCGCTGCCACCAGCCAGGTCGAGGCCCCGACCAACTCGCCGTTGATGAGACCGGCGAAGATCAGCGTCAGGAACAGCTGCAGCAACTGCACCTGCGAGACCCGCGCCACTCCGCCCAGGGCCATGCCGCCGTACCAGAAGAAGAAGCCCACCAGCTGGCTGAACACCGACACGTAGGCAAATCCGGCCCACGCTTGCCAGGAGACCTGCGCGAAGGGCTTGACCACGGTCAGCCAGGCAGTCGGGATCAGCAGCAGCGGGGCGCTGAAGACCAGGATCCAGCAGATCGTCTGCCAGCCGCCGAGGTGGCGCGACAGCATGCCGCCGTAGGCGTAGCCGACGGCACCGGCCGCTACCGCCCCGAGCAGGGCGAGGTCGCCGGCGCTGAGCGAGCCACTGCCGCGCGCGAGCGCGAAGCCCAGCACCACGGCGCTGCCGGCCAGTGCCGCGCCCCAGAAAGCCCGCGTCGGGCGCTCGTGCGCCAGCCGGGCGGCAGCGATCACGGTGGCCAGTGGCAAGAGCGCCACGATGATCGAGCCGTGGGCAGCCTCGGTGGTGCGCATCGCCAGGGAAGAGAGCAGCGGAAAGCCGAGCACGACGCCCAGCGCCGCGCCGAACAACGCGCCCCAGTGGCGCCGCGCCGGCAACGGCACGCCCCGCGCGAAGAGCGCGAGCGCGGCCAGGGCCGCGGCCACCTCGGCCCGGGCGAACGCCAGCCAGACCGGATCGATCTCGGCCACCGCCATGCGCGTCATCGGCAAGGTCAGCGAGAAGGCCAGGACCCCGAGGAATCCCAGCACCATGCCGCGTGACGCCCGGCGCTGGTCATGGTCCTCGGCGGCCAGCACTTCGGGAGCGGGCACAGGTTTGGGTGGGCTCATCGGCGGCGGCTCAATTCAGTGCGATCCAGGCTGCGGTCGCGACCAGCGAGGCACCCAGGAAGCCATTGAACCACGCCAGGCGGTGCCCGACAGCCAGCCAGTGGCGCAGGGTCGAACCGAGCCAGGCCCAGATGAGCAGCGCGATCATGCAGCAGCTCACGAAGATGGTTACGATCAGCAGCGAACCGACCCAGCGCGGGGTCGCCAGTTCCTGGTAGGCGCCAACGGTGCCGGCGATCAGCATCCAGGCCTTGCCGTTGGCGAATTGCAGCAACACGCTTTCATGAACGCGCGGCGGGCGCGCGGCGCGGCGCTCGGTGAAGCCGCGCGCGCGGGCGATCTGCAGGCCGAGCCAGACGAGGTAGGCGATCCCCAGCCAGCGCAACGCCAGGCCGGCGGCCGGGCTGGCGGCCAACAAACCGTGGGCGCCGGCAAGCGTCAGTCCCAGCATTGCCGCGAAGCCGATTGCGACGCCCAGCATGTGCGGGCCGATCGTGCGGGCGCCAAAATTCGCCGCCGTCACCAGTGCCAGGGCGGTGTTCGGTCCGGGCGTTATGGACCCGACCCACGCGAACCACGAGAAGGCGGCGAGTAACGGCAGGTCGATGTGAGGCATCGGATGGGCAGGCCGGATGGCGGGGTGGGGTCAGATAGTAGCCTATCGCCGCCCCCCTTGAAATTCGCCGGCGGGACACCATCTGTCCCGGGTCAAACGCCATCTTCGCTCAACTATTCCAGGGTACTGATCGCAATGAAAGAAACGCTCGGATTCCAGGCTGAGGTCAAGCAGCTCCTCAAGCTGATGATTCACTCCCTTTACGGCAATCGCGAAATCTTCCTGCGCGAATTGATCTCCAACGCCTCGGACGCCTGCGACAAACTGCGTTTCGAGGCACTCGACCAGCCCGAACTCTACGGCGGTGACCCCGATCTCGAGATCAGGGTCGACTTCGATCCCGAGGCACGCACCATCACGGTCAGCGACAACGGCATCGGAATGTCGCGCCAGGAGGCCGTCGACAACCTCGGCACGATCGCCCGTTCCGGCACCCAGGAATTTCTCGGCCAGATCTCCGGTGACAAGCAGCACGACGCGCAGCTGATCGGCCAGTTCGGCGTCGGCTTCTATTCCGCGTTCATCGTGGCCGACAAGGTCACGGTGGTGACGCGTCGCGCCGGTGCCGGGCCCGACGAGGGCGTGCGCTGGGAGTCGGATGGCACCGGTGAATTCAGCGTCGAGAACGTCCGCCGCGAGGCCCGCGGCACCGAGGTGACCCTGCACTTGCGCGCGCCGGCCGAGGGCGAGACCGACGCGGCCGGGGAGGACGGGCTGCTCGACGACTGGCGGCTGCGCTCGATCGTGCGCAAGTACTCGGACCATATCTCGCTGCCGATCAGGATGCACAAGCGCGAGTGGGACAAGGACCAGGGGAAATACCTCATCCGCGACGAGCTCGACACCGTAAACCAGGCAAGCGCCCTGTGGGCGCGGCCCAAGAATGAGATCAGCGCCGACGAGTACCACGCCTTCTACCGCCACCTGACCCACGATGAAGCCGATCCGCTGGGCTACACCCACAACCGGGTCGAGGGCCGCAGCGAATACACCCAGTTGCTGTTCGTGCCGGGCACGGCGCCATTTGACATCTGGGACCGTGAGCACCGTCACGGCATCCGGCTCTACGTGCGCCGGGTCTTCATCATGGACGACGCCGAGCAACTGCTGCCGGCCTACCTGCGCTTCGTGCGCGGGGTGGTGGACTCCAGCGACCTGCCGCTCAACGTGTCGCGCGAAATTCTCCAGGAGTCGCGCGACGTCAAGTCGATTCGCGAGGGTTGCACCAAGCGGGTGCTGGCGCTGCTCGAGGATATCGCCGAGAACGATGCCGAGAAGTACCAGCGTTTCTGGAAGGAATTCGGCCAGGTTCTCAAGGAGGGCCTGGGCGAGGATTTCGGCAATCGCGAACGCCTGGCCAAGCTGGTGCGCTTTGCCAGCACCAAGGGCGACGGTCCGGAGCAGAAAATCGGCTTGGCGGAATATGTCGGGCGCATGGCCGAGGGCCAGGAGAAGGTCTACTACGTCACCGCTGACAGCTATGCCGCAGCGGCCAACAGTCCGCACCTCGAGGTCTTCGAGCGCAAGGGCATCGAGGTGTTGCTGCTCTCGGACCGGATCGACGAATGGATGCTCTCGCATCTGCAGGAGTTCGAGGGCAAGGAACTGGTCTCGGTGAGTCGTGGTGGAGTCGACCTCGGCAAGCTCGCCGACGAGCAGGAGAAGGTGGCCCAGGTCGAGGCGGCCGAGGAGTTCAAGGACGTGTTGGCGGCGGTGCGCGACGCGCTCGGCGAGCAGGTCAAGGACGTGCGCATCACCAACCGGTTGACCGATTCCGCCTCCTGCCTGGTATCTGAGGAAGGCGACATGAGCGGCAATCTCGAGCGCTTGCTGCGCCAGGCCGGGCAGAAGGTGCCTGAGCGCAAGCCGATTCTCGAGATCAATCCGGCCCACACCCTGGTCCGGCGCCTGCTCGATGATCGCAGCCGGGTCGCGGACTGGTCGCAATTGCTGCTCGACCAGGCCTTGCTGGCCGAGGGCGGACACCTCGAGGATCCGGCCGGGTTCGTGCGCCGACTCAATGCCATGCTGGTCACGATAGTTCCGGGCGCCTGACGCGGGCATGGGTGCAAGCGGCACGCTGGTTGGCCTCCCGCCCGTTATCGGGCGCGACTGCCGGGTGCTGGTGCTGGGCAGTTTCCCCAGCGCCGCCTCGCTGGCCGCCGGCCATTATTACGCCCACCCCCGCAACCAGTTCTGGCCGATCGTTTCCGCCGTGCTCGGAGTCGACCTGACGGCGTTGCCGTTTGCCCGGCGCTATCGCACGCTGAAGCTTGCGCGGCTCGGCATCTGGGACGTGCTCGGGGCGTGCCGCCGTGCCGGCAGCCTCGATGCCGCGATCCGTGACCCCAGCGCCAACGACTTCAGCGAACTGGCGCGCCGGGCACCGCGGTTGCGGCGGGTGCTCTTCAACGGCGCGACCGCGGCCCGCCATGCCCGGGAACTCGAGCGCCTGGGCTACGAGGTGATGGTGCTGCCATCGACCAGTCCGGCGCATGCCACGCGTACCCTGGCCCAGAAGCTCGCGCTCTGGGCACCAGCCTTGCGTCTCGATGAAACGCACTGAGCGCCTCCGGCGGCCGGCGGATCCCCCGATCGCGATCTCGGAAGAGGGCGGGGTGCGCTACCTGCACTTCGGCAGCCAGTGGATCCAGGGGGCAATGCGCATCCGCTCTCCCGACCGGCTCGAGCTCGAGTACCTGCAGCGGATGATGGCGTGGCTGCTGTTTGTCGAGGAGCCGGCGCAGATGCTGCAGGTGGGCATCGGCGCGGGGTCGCTGATCCGTTTTTGCCATCGGCGCCTGCCGGCGACCAGCATCACCGCGGTGGAGATCTCGGCCCGGGTTCTGGCCGTCGCCGCGCAGTCCTTCGGCTTGCCGCCCGAGAGCGAGCGGCTGAAGCTGGCGATCGATGACGGTGCCGGCTGGGTGGCGCGGGCGGCCAATCGCGGCCGCTATGGCGTGATCGCGGTCGACGCCTTTGACGCCGCGGCGCGCGGTCCGATTCTCGACACCAAGGCCTTCTACGCGGACTGTCGGCAGGCGCTGTCCGCGACCGGGATCCTGGTCGTCAACCTCTTTGGCGAGGAGCGCTCGCTGGCGCGCAACCGCGCGCGCATCAAGGCCGCGTTCGACGGCCGGATGATCGAGCTGGCAGCTCCGGGTCGTCCCAACGTGATCGCGCTGGCATTTTCCGGTCCGCCGCTGGAGATCAGCTGGCGCGCGCTGCGCCGCCGCGCCGCGGTGCTGGCGCGCGACTACGGCCTGCCGGCCAGGCCGTGGGTGAAGGCGCTCGCGGCGCTGGGTGGCTCCGACAGCCCCGGGTTCACCGTCTGAATCGGCCGGCAAGGGGCGCCGCCGCCGGCCCTTTCGTCCGCCCCCTCGTTCCCGGGCCCGTCATGTGCTAGCCTGCGGCCGATGAATTCGCCCATTGCAGCGGCCGTGCGCCCGATCGGACAGCCCGGGAAGCGACTCGAACTTGCCGACCTGGTGCCGGCCTTGCTCGAGGACGGGCTGCTGGCTGCCGACGACGCCCGCCAGGTGCTGCGCTACGCCAGTCTTTCGACCTCCGGCCAGCACGCCCTGGTCGCGCTGGCCCAGCGCAAGCTGATTTCCGCGCTCACCGGCAAGCCGCTGGAACTCGACGTGCTGTGCATCTGGCTGGCCGCCCGGGTGGGCCTGTCGTACCGGCATATCGATCCGCTCAAGGTCGACCTCGCCCGGGTCGCCGACGTCATGTCGAGCCAATACGCGGAGCGCTTTGCGATCCTGCCGCTCGAGGTCCGTGGCGCCGAGGTGACGATCGCCACCGCCGAGCCGTTCGTGGTCGACTGGGTCGACGAGCTGGGCGCGTTGCTGCACAAGAGCATCAACCGGGTGCTGGTCAACCCGCTCGAACTCAAGCGCTACTCGGTCGAGTTCTACAGCCTGGCCAAATCGGTCCGGCAGGCGACCCGCAAGGGCTTCGAGCACGAACGCAACAATTTCGAGCAGCTGGTCGACCTCGGCCGCTCGGGGCGCAGCTTCGACGCCAACGATGCGCACATCGTCACCATCGTCGACTGGCTCTGGCAGTACGCCTTCGAGCAGAGGGCCAGCGACATCCACGTCGAGCCGCGCCGCGACCTCGGCAACATCAGGTTCCGGATCGACGGGGTCCTGCACCAGGTCTACCAGGTGCCCTCTGCGGTGCTCAGCGCGATGACCAGCCGGATCAAGCTGCTGGGGCGGATGGACGTGGTCGAGAAGCGCCGGCCGCAGGATGGCCGGATCAAGACCCGCACCAGCGAAGGCAAGGAAATCGAACTGCGGCTCTCGACTCTGCCGACCGCGTTTGGCGAAAAGCTGGTGATGCGCATCTTCGACCCCGAAGTGCTGATGCGCGGCTTCCACGAGCTCGGTTTTCCGCTCGACGATATCGCGCGCTGGCAGGAAATGACCGGTCGGCCCAACGGCATTATCCTGGTCACCGGCCCGACCGGATCGGGCAAGACGACCACCCTCTACACCACCCTCAAGCACCTGGCCACCGACGAAGTCAACGTCTGCACCGTCGAGGACCCGATCGAGATGATCGAGCCGGCGTTCAACCAGATGCAGGTGCAGCCGGCGATCGAACTCAATTTTGCCGAAGGGGTGCGCGCGCTGATGCGCCAGGATCCCGACATCATCATGGTCGGTGAAATCCGCGATCTCGAGACCGCCGAAATGGCGATCCAGGCGGCGCTGACCGGCCACCTGGTGCTCTCCACGCTCCATACCCAGGACGCTGCCGGAGCGGTGACCCGGTTGCTCGACCTCGGGGCTCCCGAGTACCTGCTCAATGCGACCCTGATCGGGGTCGTCGCGCAGCGTCTGGTGCGCACGCTGTGCCCGCATTGCAAGCAGGAAGGCGGCCCGATCAGCGATGAACAGTGGCACGAGCTGGTCGCCCCGTTCAGGGCTGCCAAGCCAGCCCGCAGCTGGCGCGCGGTCGGTTGCCTGGAATGCCGCATGACCGGCTATCAGGGGCGCAGCGGGATCTACGAGCTGCTGGTGATCGACGACGAACTGCGGGCGCTGGTCAGCCGCCACGCCGAGCTCCAGGAAATCCGTCGGGTGGCGCTGC
This sequence comes from Burkholderiaceae bacterium, assembly GCA_024643785.1. Taxonomy (GTDB): domain Bacteria; phylum Pseudomonadota; class Gammaproteobacteria; order Burkholderiales; family Burkholderiaceae_E; genus JAGXFR01. Next base: position 39,697 of record JAHEMI010000004.1, on the reverse strand, counting down.
GCGCGGGGCTGCGGCCGCTGCGCCTGGCGGGCGCCCAGAAGGTGGCGGCCGGGCTGACTACCGTCGAAGAGGTCTTGCGCAGCGCGCCGCCGATGACCGGCTGAGCCCCGCCGGGCGCAGTGCGCGGGACTAGCCGAAGCTGGCTACTTGGACAATTCGCGCATCGCGCGCTCGAGCCCCTGGAGCGTCACCGGGTACATCCTTTCCGCCAGCAACTGGCGGATCACCGCGATCGACTGGCGATACTCCCAGACCCCTTCGGGCTCGGGATTGAGCCAGGCGAACTTGGGGAAGCGCTCGACCAGCCGCCGCAACCAGACGGCGCCGGCTTCCTCGTTCATGTACTCCACCGAGCCGCCGGGCTGCAACACCTCGTAGGGGCTCATGGTGGCATCGCCGACGAAGATCAGGCGGTAGTCCGAGTTGTACTTGCGGATGATGTCCCAGGTATCGCTGCGTTCGGCGTGGCGGCGATTATTGTTCTTCCAGACGTAGTCGTAGACGCAATTGTGGAAGTAGTAGAACTCGAGGTGCTTGAACTCGGACTTGGCGGCCGAGAACAGTTCCTCGGTCTGGCGAATGTGGTCATCCATGGTGCCGCCGACGTCGAGCAACATCAGCACCTTGATGGTGTTGTGGCGCTCGGGAACCATGCGCAGGTCGAGCCAGCCCGCGTTGCGCGCGGTCGATGCAATGGTGTCGTCGAGGTCGAGCTCTTCCTGGGCACCCTCGCGGGCGAAGCGGCGCAGGCGCCGCAAGGCCACCTTGATATTGCGCGTTCCCAGTTCGACGCTGTCGTCATAGTCGCGATAGGCGCGCTGCTCCCAGACCTTGATCGCGGTGCGGTTGCCCGCCGACGGCCCGCCGATGCGGATTCCCTCCGGGTTGTAGCCGCCGTTGCCGAACGGGGAGGTGCCGTTGGTGCCGATCCAGCGGCTGCCTCCCTGGTGGCGTTCCTTCTGCTCGTCGAGGAGCTTGCTGAGCCGCTCGAGAAGCTTGTCGAGACCGCCCATGGCTTCGATCGCGGCCTTCTCCTCGGCGGTGAACTGGCGCTGCATTTCGCGCCGCAGCCACTCGAGCGGCAGTTCGGCGTCCATGCCCGGAATTGCCTCCACGCCCTTGAAGTAGACGGCGAAGGCCCGGTCGAACTTGTCGAAGTTGCGTTCGTCCTTGACGAAGGTCGCCCGCGCGAGGAAGTAGAACTGGTCGATCGAGGGTTCGATGACCCGCGCGGCCATGGCCTCCAGAAGCAGCAGGTGCTCGTTGATCGAGACCGGCAACTTGGCCTTGCGCAAGTGCAGGAAGAAGTCGATCAGCATTTGCCTATCCCGAAGCCGGTGATAGTGCGCTCAGCGGTTGTGCCGCGCCATGTAGGCGAGGCGCTCGAACAGGTGCACGTCCTGCTCGTTCTTGAGCAGCGCGCCGTGCAGCGGCGGAATGACCGCCTTGTGGTCGGTGCTGCGCAGCGCCTCTGGGGATATGTCCTCGGCGAGCAGCAGCTTGAGCCAGTCGAGCAGCTCGGAGGTTGACGGTTTCTTCTTGAGTCCCGGCAAGTCGCGCACCTGGTAGAAGGAATCAAGCGCCTCCTTGAGCAGATCGCGCTTGAGCTGCGGGTAGTGGACGTCGACGATCTGGCTCATCGTGTCGCGGTCGGGGAACTTGATGTAGTGGAAGAAGCAACGCCGCAGGAACGCGTCGGGCAACTCCTTCTCGTTGTTGGAAGTGATCACCACCAGCGGGCGATGGCGGGCACGGATCAGTTCGTGGGTCTCGTAGACGTAGAACTCCATCCGGTCGAGTTCGCGCAGCAGGTCGTTGGGGAACTCGATATCCGCCTTGTCGATCTCGTCGATTAGTAGCACCATCGGGTCAGGTGACTCGAAAGCCTGCCAAAGCACTCCTTTGACAATGTAGTTGGCGATGTCCTGGACCCGCGCGTCACCCAGTTGAGAGTCGCGCAAGCGCGACACCGCGTCGTATTCGTAGAGGCCCTGCTGGGCCTTGGTGGTCGACTTGATATGCCACTGCAGCAGCGGCATGCCCACGGCACGGGCAACTTCTTCAGCCAACATTGTCTTGCCGGTGCCGGGCTCGCCCTTGATGAGCAACGGTCGTTGCAGCGTGATGGCGGCGTTGACCGCCAGGCGGAGATCGTCGGTAGTGACGTACGTGCTGGAACCTTCGAAGCGCATCTGGGACACCTGGATGGGATTGGGGCGCCGGATTTGCCGGCGCCAGGAAGCGTGGAGCCAAGTATACCGGCGCCCGACTTTGGGACAACGAGGGGCTTGACCGGATACCCCCAGGGGTATACAATCAGCCGCTAACTGGAACGAATCATCCAACCGACCATGAACGATAAAACAAAATCAATGCCCCCTCTGGCCATGCTAGCTTGGCGCTCCACAATCGTGCTCCTGGCGGGCGCGCTCCTGTGGGGGGCGAGCCGCAACGCGGTGGCCCAGGCCGCCCAGGGACCGGAAGTACCGGTCACGGTGGCGCAACTGCTCAGGATCGGGCAAGGCCTCGATTGGGACGGTACGCTCCAGCCGGTTCGTCAGTCGACCCTGGCCGCGCAGACCCAGGCCAGGGTGCTTGCGGTCAAGATTCGCGCCGGTGATCGCGTCCGCGCCGGGCAGGTACTGGTATCGCTCGACAATCGCGAAGCGGCCGCCGGGGTCAACCAGGCGAACGCCCAGGAGGCACAGGTGCAGGCCGCGCTCGACGAGGCGCGGGCCGCCAACGCGCGCAGCAAGCGCCTGTTGCAGCAAGGTTTCATCAGCCAGGCAGCGATGGACGCGGCCGATGCGCAATTGCGCCAGGCCGAGGCCCAGCGGACCCAGGCGGGGGCCGGTTCGACCCTGCGCCAGCTGGCCAGCAGCTACTCGACCCTGGTCGCTCCCTATGACGGGGTGGTGACCGCGGTGATGGTCGAGCAGGGGGACCTGGCAGCCCCGGGCCGGCCCTTGGTTGAACTTCACGGCAGCGAGCGCCTGCGCGCCGTCGTCTACGTCCCGGCGAGCGTCGCGCTCGCGCTGGGCCCGCAGCCACAGGTGGCGGTGCTGCTCCCGGCCGCCGTCGGCACGGTTGCGCGCCGCCTCGAAGGCGCCGCGGCGACGGTCGTGCCTTCGGCCGATCCGTCGAGCGCGACGGTGGAACTGCGGGTCGACCTGCCCGCCGCCGAGTCGCGCCAATTCCTCCCCGGCCAGCGCATCAAGGTCCAGACCAGCGGGGTCGCCGAGGCAATGCTGGTCATCCCGCGGGCAGCCTTGCTGGTGCGCGGCGAGCTGCAGGCGGTCTACGTCGCGGCGCCGGAGCGCTTCGTGCTGCGGGCGGTGCGGCTCGGCCGCGACCTCGGCGAGCGCGTCGAAGTCCTCGCCGGACTGCGCGAAGGCGAGAAGATTGCCATCGACCCGGTGCGTGCCGGCCTCAGCCACGCGCGTCCGGCCAACGGTCAAGCGGCGAAATAGCAGATGGACCCGCGAGAAGGTGAGGGCAGGCCAATGAGCGAGGGCTCAACAGGACAGAACGCGCCCGGGGCAGCAGAACCGGCGACGGCTGCTCGGGACGTGGTTTCCGCGCAGCGCCTGGGCATTTCGGGCTGGATCGCTGCGCGCTTCCAGAATCACGCGCTGACTCCGCTGCTCGCGCTGGTGTTGTTGCTGATGGGGCTGTTCGCCGCCCTGGTGACACCGCGCGAGGAAGAGCCGCAGATCAACGTGACCATGGCCAATGTGCTGATCCCGTTCCCCGGGGCCTCGGTGGCCAGCGTCGAGAAACTGGTCGCGGCGCCCGCCGAGCAGGTGCTGTCGCAGATTGCCGGGATCGAGCACATCTATTCGGTGTCCCAGCCCGGAATGGCGCTGGTAACGCTGCAGTACAAGGTCGGGGTATCGCGCACCGAGGCGCTGGTGCGCCTGCACGACACACTCAACGCCAACCGCGACTGGCTGCCGGCGGGCCTTGGGGTCGGAGAGCCGATCGTCAAGCCCAAGGGCATCGACGACGTGCCGGTGCTGGCGGTGACGCTGTGGGCGCGCGACGCCCGTTCGGCCGACGCGCTCGAGCGGGTATCGGCCTCGATCGAGCATGAACTCAAGCGCGTTCCCGGTACCCGCGAGGTGTGGACCATCGGAGGTCCGGGTCGCGCAGTGAACGTCGAATTCGACGCGGGACGGTTGCGTGCTGCCGGATTGTCGGTGGAGCCGCTGATCGGGGCGTTGCAGGCGGCAAACCTGTCCCTGCCATCGGGGGACCTGATTCACAATGGCGCCGCGATCCGGGTCGAAACCGGTTCGTTCCTGCGTTCGGTCGCTGACGTCGGCGAGCTGGTCGTCGGCGTCAATGCCGGCCGCCCGGTCTATCTGCGCGACGTGGCCCGCATCGAATACGGTGCCATTCCAGCCCAGCGCTACGTCTGGCACATGCCCGGAGCCGCGGGTGGCGCGGGCCATGGCGCGGCCCAGGCACCTGCCGCGGAAGGCGCCGGGACCGGGTCTGCGGAGGCGCCGCCGGCGGCCGGGCAGATCTTCCCGGCGGTCACCATCGCGATCACCAAGAAACCGGGCGAGAATGCCATCGACGTCACCACCGCCCTCGAGAGGCGGCTCGACGAATTGCACGGCTCGATCATTCCGGGCGACGTCGAGGCCACGGTCAGCCGCAATTATGGCGTGACCGCCAGCGACAAGGCGGCAAAGCTGATCCAGAAGCTGGCCTTCGCCACCCTGTCGGTAATTGTCCTGGTGGGAATTGCGCTGGGCCGGCGCGAAGCGGTGATCGTGGGCGGGGCGGTGATCCTCACCCTGACGGCGACACTGTTCGCCTCGTGGGCCTGGGGCTTCACGCTCAATCGCGTATCGCTGTTCGCGTTGATATTCTCGATCGGCATCCTGGTCGACGACGCGATCGTGGTGGTGGAGAACATCCACCGCCATCGCGAGCTCGAACCCGGGCGGCCGCTCGCCGAGATCATCCCCCAGGCGGTCGACGAGGTCGGCGGCCCGACGATTCTGGCGACGCTGACCGTGATCGCAGCGCTGTTGCCGATGGCCTTCGTCAGCGGGCTCATGGGCCCCTACATGAGCCCGATCCCGATCAACTCGTCGATGGGGATGCTGCTCTCGCTGGCGATCGCCTTCATGGTTACGCCCTGGCTGGCGCTGCGGCTGATGAAGGCGCCGGTCCATGGGGCCGGCGGGCATGCCGCCAACCCGGTGGCACGGATGCTCTACGGGACCTTCGGTGGATTGCTCAAGCCGTTCATCGACCACCAGGAAGCTGAAGGCGGCAACGGGGCAGCCGCCGGCTCGGGCCGGGGCTACGCCTGGCGCCGCCGGGCGCTGCTCGGCGGAGTCGTGGTGCTGCTCGCCGGCGCGGTCTCGCTGGTGATCGTGGAAGCAGTGATCCTCAAGATGCTGCCGTTCGACAACAAGTCGGAGTTCCAGGTCATCGTCGACATGCCCCCGGGGACACCGGTCGAAGGCACCAACGCCACCTTGCTGGAACTGTCGCAGGCCCTCGCGGCGGTCCCCGAGGTGACCAATGTCCAGGGTTACGCGGGAACTGCGGCACCGATCAATTTCAACGGGCTGGTGCGCCAGTACGACTTCCGGCGCAATCCGGAGCAGGGCGACCTGCAGGTCAACCTGGTGGACAAGCACGCCCGCTCCGAGCAGAGCCACGCCATCGCCCAGCGCCTGTTGCCGGCGCTGCGTGAGATCGCTTTGCGCCACGGCGCGCGCCTGAAGGTCGTCGAAGTCCCGCCGGGACCGCCGGTGCTCTCGCCGCTGGTCGCCGAGGTCTACGGCCCGGATGCGGCCGGGCGGGCGGCGCTGGCCAGGCGCCTGGAAGCAGCGATGGCCGAGTTGCCCGGGATGGTGGCGCTGGACACCACACTGGAAGCTCCGGCACCAAGGGTGCGGCTGGTCGTTGACAAGCCCAAGGCCCAGGCGCTGGGCGTGAGCGACGCGGCGATCGCCCAGGCGGCGCGGGCCGCGCTGGCAGGCATGGAGGTGACCTACCTGCGCGACGAACGCTCGAAATTCGCAGTCGCGGTGAGGTTGTCGCTACCCGAGTCGGTCAAGGGCAAGCTTGACGCGGTGCTTGACGTCCCGGTCATGGGCGCCGGGGGCAAGCCGATCAGGATCGGCGAACTGGTGCGCATCGAAACCGACCAGCGCGACACCCCGGTCTATCACAAGAACCTGCTGCCGGTGACCTACGTGGTTGGCGACATGGGCCTGGTCGATGGCAACAAGATCGACAGTCCGCTCTACGGCATGCTGGATTTCCGCAAGCGGCTCAGCGAACTGAGTCTGCCGGGAACCGGCGCGCTCGGTGAATATTTCATCGCCCAGCCCTCTGACCCCTATGCCCAGTACGCCATCAAGTGGGATGGCGAATGGCAGATCACCTACGAGACCTTCCGTGACATGGGCATCGCCTACGCGGTCGGGCTGGCGCTGATCTACCTGCTGGTTGTGGCGCAGTTCCGCTCGTACCTTACGCCGCTGATCATCATGGCGCCGATCCCGCTCACCATCATCGGCGTGATGCCGGGGCACGCGCTGCTGGGAGCCCAGTTCACCGCGACCTCGATGATCGGGATGATCGCGCTGGCGGGGATCATCGTGCGCAACTCGATCCTGCTGGTCGACTTCATCGAGCTCGAGACCCGCTGTGGCGTGCCCTTTGCGATGGCGGTCGTGCGCTCGGCGCAGGTGCGTGCCCAGCCGATCCTGCTGACCGCGCTGGCGGCCATGCTCGGCGCATTCTTCATCCTCGACGACCCGATCTTCAACGGTCTGGCCGTATCGCTGATCTTCGGGATCATGATCTCGACGCTGCTCACCCTGGTAGTAATACCGGTTCTCTACTTCATAACCTACCGCGGTGCGCACGAGTGCGCCGTGCCCTCTTCGCCTACTTCCGTTTCCACAACCTGAGGACTTTGCCATGTCTACTGAACGTCTCATCCGGATTATCGCCGGCGCCTTCGTGCTGCTCTCCCTCGCCCTCGGGGTCGAGGGGAGCCCCTTGTTCTACAGTTCCAATTTCCTGTGGTTCACGGTGTTCGTGGGCGCCAACCTGTTCCAGAGCGGCATTACGCGCTGGTGCCTGATGGAAAATATCCTGCGTAAACTTGGGGCAAAAACCGCAGTCGAGCTGGCTGGGGCAAAATAACCAATGGGAACCAACCCTCTTCAATCACTGCAACGGAGCTGCGAGGCGATGGCGAGTCTGAGCAATAGCAAGGCGCGAAGCGAGGTCGTCAAGCGCCTGCGCCGGGTCGAAGGTCAGCTGCGCGGCGTGATCCGGATGATCGAAGAGGGCGACAACTGCCTCGAGGTGGCGCAACAGATGACTGCCGCCCGCCGCGCTCTCGATAGCGTCTATGCCAAGATGATTGTCTGCTTTCTGGAGCAGGAAATTGGCGAGACCACGCTCGACGATGAGCGCATTGAGCGCACCTTCAAGGACGTCGGGACCCTGCTGCGCCGACTCGGGTGAGGCGCTGCAGCGGGCTCAGGCGAGTCCGTGAAAGGCGATGCAGTCGACTGGTTCGCCGGCGGCGACGTTGGCCTGGCCTTCGCCTAGCACTATGACGCAGTTGGCCTCGGACATCGAGCGCAGCACTCCGGCCCCCTGGCTGGCGCTGCGCTCGACCTCCATCGCACCGTCGGCACCACGCCTCAGAATCCCGCGCTGATACTCGGTGCGTCCGGGAATCTTGCGCAGCGCCGTGAGCGTGCGCGCCCGCACCAGCGGCAGTTCCTGGGGCGTCGCGCCCATCATTTGCAATAGGGCGTCGCGCACAAAGAAGTAGAAACTGATCATCACCGCCACCGGGTTGCCCGGCAGGCCAAAGTAGCAGGCACCGCCGATCCGGCCGAAGGCCATCGGACGGCCCGGGCGGATCGCAAGTTTCCAGAAGTCGACTTCGCCCAGGCCCTTCAGCACTGGCCGGGTATAGTCTGCTTCCCCTACCGACACGCCGCCAGACGAGATAATCGCATCGGCGCGGCGGCTCGCTTCCAGCATCGCGTCTTCCAGCGCCTGGCGATCGTCGGGCACCACGCCCATGTCGATCGGCTCGGCGCCGATGCGGCGCAGCATGGCCTCGATGGTGTAGCGATTGCTGTCGTAGAGCTGGCCCGCGGCGAGCGGCTCGCCGAGCGAGCGAACCTCGTTCCCGGTCGAGAAGAAGGCGACTCGCAGGCGCTGGCGAACCGTCACCGTGGCAATGCCCAGTGACGCCAGCAGCCCGATGTCGGCCGGGGTCAGCATCTTCCCCGCCGGCAGGGCAACGCCCGCCGCGCACAGGTCTTCGCCGCGCCGGCGCAGGTTCTGCCCGGTGCGCTGACCCGCCGGCACCCAGACGAAGTCGCCGTCGGGCTCGGTGACTTCCTGAACCACCACTGTGTCGGCGCCCGCCGGGATCAGCGCGCCGGTCATTATGCGGACCGCTTCGCCGGCGCCGAGCGCGACGGTGGCGGCTTGGCCGGCGAGTGCCCTGGCCACGACCCGCAGCCTGGTGCGCCCGCTGGCAGCGAGGTCGGCACCGCGCACGGCGTAGCCGTCCATCGCTGAATTGTCGCTGGCCGGCACGTCGATCGGCGAGATCACGTCGCCGGCCAGCACCCGCGCCAGGGCAGCGCGGATCGCAACTTCCTCACCTCCGCAACAGGGTGCCACGAATGCGGCGATGATGGCCTGCGCCCGGGCAACTGGCAGCGCCGCGGAATCGTAGTCCGACTCGCCTCTGGTCAGTTCGGCGAGGGTTGGCCGATTTGCTGGGGGATTGTTGCCGCTCATCACCTTAGTCCCTGTTCGTAGCGCGCCAGTTCGTCGCGGGTATTGATATTGCGAAATGCAGCCGGATCGGGAAATTCGACTTCGACTGCGGCGTGTTGCCGGTACCAGAGGTCGATCTTGCGGTTGCCGTCGGCCAGGTAGCCCGCGAGGCTCGCGCTCAGGCTGCACTCGACCAGCGCGAATACCGGCTGGAGGCGATCGCCGGCGCGCACCACCGCAATCGGGGCGCTGGCAGCGGCCGCCGCGGCCGCCAGCCGCGCCACCAGGTCGTGGGGCAGGTAGGGGGAGTCGCAGGGCGCGGTGACCACCCAGGCGGTGGTGGCGGCCAGCATCCCCGCGTGCAGTCCGGCAAGCGGCCCGGCAAATCCGGGGATCACGTCGGACAGGACCGGATAGCCGAACTGCCGGTAGGCCGCGACATTGCGGTTGGCGTTGACCAGGATCGCGTCGACCTGGGGCGCGAGCCGCTCGATGACGTGGGCCACCATCGGGCGCCCGGCCAGCGGCTGCAGGCCCTTGTCGATGCCGCTGCCGTCAGCGCTCATCCGCCGGCCAAGACCACCGGCCAGGACGATCCCGGTGACCGCGGTCGAGGGCCCGGAGGCGCTCATGCCACGGCGCCCGCGGACGGCGTGACGAAGCGTTCCCGGCCAGTGAACAACAGGTAGTGGCGACCCTGGCAGCGGCCGATCATCGTCATCCCGACCCTGCGGGCGATTTCGTAGCCCATCTGGGTCAGGCCGGAGCGCGATACCAGGAACGGAATTCCCATCTGTGCGGCCTTGATCACCATCTCGGAAGTCAGGCGCCCGGTGGTGTAGAAGATCTTGTCGGCGCCAGTGACCTGTTCCAGCCACATCCAGCCAGCAATCGCGTCGACCGCGTTGTGGCGCCCGACGTCCTCGACGAAGCGGAGGATGTCGCCGCGATTGTCGCCGGCGTTCGAACACAGCGCGCAGCCGTGCACGGCACCCGCCAGGCGGTAGATCGATTCATGGCTGCGGATCCGCTCCATCACCGTGAGCAGCACTTCCTCGCTGAGTCGCGCCGCCGCGGGGAGCGCCACCTGGTCGAGCGCTTCCATGAGGTCGCCAAACACCGATCCCTGAGCGCAACCGGTGGTGATCGTGCGCCGCGCGAGCCGGGAATCGAGCTCGGCGGCTCCTGGCGATGACTCCCACATCGTGACCCCGCTGGCGCGCAGGGTACGCGAGGTTATCGCCACCGAGTCGGTCGCCCAGTCGACCTGGACCGCGGCCAGTTCCGCGAGATCGGCCACCAGCCGCTGGTTGCGCAGGTATCCCAGGGCGAGATGCTCGGGAGCCGCTCCCAGCGTCATCAGCGTGACCAGTTCGCGCTTGTCGAGGTAGATCGTCAGCGGGTGTTCACCGGCAATGACCGTGGGCACGATCGCACCATGCTCATTGATCGCCTCCACCTCGAAGGTGGCGGGGCGCGCATTGGCGGTGATTTCGATTGGCGGAACGCTCATCGCCGCGATCGCTGCGGGTTCGGCACGACGCTGGTCAGCCACCGATGTAGGACATTTCAATCCGCCGCAGGCCGCTCGTGGCCTCTGACCTGATCTCGGAATAGCGGTCCATGCGCCCGGCCCAGAGCGCGGCAATCGCGCCCGAGATCTGCTCGTCGCTATAGCCGGCGCGCAACAGCGAGCGCAAATCATGTCCTGCCGTCGCGAACAGGCAGGTGAAGAGCTTGCCTTCGGTCGACAGCCGCGCCCGGTTGCACGACGCGCAGAACGGCTGGGTAACCGATGAAATCACGCCGATTTCGCCGCTCCCGTCGGTGTAACGCCAACGGGTGGCAACTTCCCCGTGGTACTGGGCGGCCACCGGTTCGAGCGGGAAATGCTCGCTGATCCGCGCGATCACCTCGGCGCTCGGCACCACGTCGTCGAGTCGCCAGCCATTGGAGGCGCCCACGTCCATGAATTCGATGAAGCGCACGATGTGCCCGGAGCCGCGGAAATGGCGCGCCATCGGCACGATCTGGCCATCGTTGACGCCGCGCTTGACGACCATGTTGACCTTGATCGAGCGCAAACCGGCTGCCGCGGCGGCATCGATGCCGGCGAGGACGTCGGCAACCGGAAAGTCGGCGCTGTTCATGGCGCGAAAAACCGCATCATCGAGGGCGTCGAGGCTGACCGTGACGCGGCGCAGGCCGGCATCAGCCAGAGCCGCAGCCTTGCGCTCGAGCAGCGAGGCGTTGGTGGTCAGCGTGATCTCGAGTGGCCGGTCGGCGGTGGTGCGGATCTGCGCCAGCATGCCGATCAAGGCCTCGATATTCCGCCGCAGCAGCGGTTCGCCGCCGGTAATCCTGATCTTCTCGACCCCGTGCGCGGCAAAGATCCTCGCCATCCGTTCGATCTCCTCGAAGGTCAGCAGCGAGGAGTGGGGCAGGAACTGGAAATTGCTGTCGAAGACCGCTGGTGGCATGCAGTACGAGCAGCGGAAATTGCACCGATCGGTAACCGATATCCGCAGGTCGCGGAGCATCCGCCCGTGTGCGTCGGCGAGCCTGCCGGTGGCCGGCGCCGGGTTCTCCGGGACGCTTGGGGTGCCCGCGTTGTAGCGGGCGTCAGCGATGGGGATGATTCGTTCGGTCATGGGAGTGGCTCGGTGCTGCTCCCGGATGATAGCCTACCGTTTCAACCGTTCAGGGCTTGTCCATGGTGGCGCAGTTCCCGCGGACGGGAACCGCGCCTCCACCGGCGTTCAGTCGGGCGACTTGCCGGTTTCGACCTGGGCCAAAGGTTCATCGGCTATCACCGGAGCCGTCTTGCGCTTGCGCCGCGGCCGCGGCGTCCGTGCCACCGGCGCTGCCGGAGTCTCGGCCGGGGCGGCGCTGGGCGCGGTCTCGACCAGTTCCAGTCCGGCTTGCGCGACGATCTCCAGCAGGTCGCCCTGGATCTGGGCCGGTTCCGGCGCGCTGTCCGCAACTACCTGGACCACGACCGGGCTGCTCTCGAGCGCAACCGGCTCCGCTGCCACTGGTTTCGCGGCGACGGGTTCCGGCACCTGCTCGGCAACGCCAGCCGGAGTCTCCTCGGACTGGGCCGCGCTGTCCGCCACGGCCTCCTCGGGTTGGGCCGCGGCGGGCGCCGCTGCCTCCTCGGCTTTGGGCTCGACTGGCGCAGCCGCTGCTACTGCCTCAGCGGACTCCTCCTCGAGGGCCGCAACCGGAGCCGCCTCAGTCACTTCGGCAACTGGCGCAACCGCCGCGCTTGCCGGCTGCGTTTCCGCAACCTCCGCGGCCACGTCGGTCTCCGGCGCCACTTCAGCTTCGTCGTGCGCTACCGCAGCGGTTTGTGCTTCTGCAGTCGCGCCATCTTCCGGCGTCGCTGCGCCAGCATCGCCACCGCGACCGCGACGACCGCGGCGCCGACGGCTGCGCCGCCGGGTGGTGCCGTCGTCACCGTCGCCGGCGGCTTCAGCCTCTGGTGCTGCGCCGACAGCTTCGGGCAGGGTGCCGACTTCGATCGGCAGCAGGTCCTTTCTGACCACGATGTCGTTGCCGCTCGGAGCTGCCGCTGTGTCATGTGCCGCTGCCGCTTCAGCTACGCCGGCGCCTGCTGCGCTACTCGCGGCAGCACCTTCCGTACGGTCGCGCTGGGCGCCGTCACGGCGACCGCCGCGGCGACCACCGCGTCTGGTGCCGGTCTCGGCGACCGCGCCTTCTTTGGCAGTGCCAGCCGGTGCGGCTGCAGGCCGTGACTCGGCGTTGTCGCGCCCTTCGCGGTCCTGCTGGGCGGCGCCGCGCGAACCGCGTCCACCGCGGCTACCGCGTCCGCTGCGGCCGTCAGGACGGGCGTCGTCACGGCGTGAGCGCCGGCCATCGCTACGACCGCTGGCGCCAGCGCCTGCCTTCTTGGTCTCGCCCGTGCTCGCCGCGGTGCGCGGCGTGCTCGCCGGCGTGCCCGGCTCGGACTGGAAAATACCGCGCAGCCAGCCGATCGCCTTGGCAAACCCTCCGGCACCGGCAGTCCCGGCGGCCAGCGGTTTCGCCGGCTTGGCTTCCGGCGCGACTGCCGGACGCGGCGTCGGTGCCGGCATGTTGGGGTCGCGCAGGACACCCTTGACGAGCGCTTCCTGGCGTTTGGCCGGGGCGGCCAGTTTCGTTTCGAGGTAGGAATCTTCCTCGCTCGGGCCGTCGGCGACCGAGAAGCTCGAGCGGTAGTTGGCCAGCCGCTCGTCATCGTGGCGCATGCGCTCGATCTTGTAGTGCGGCGTCTCGATGTACTTGTTCGGGATCAGCACGATCTCGACCTTGAGCCGGGCTTCGAGCTTGGCGATTTCCGCGCGTTTCTCGTTGAGCAGATAGGTGGCGACCTCGACCGGGACCTGGGTGTAGATCGCGGCGGTGTTTTCCTTCATCGCGTCTTCCTGGATGACCCGCAGGACATGCAGTGCCGAAGACTCGATGTCGCGGATCACGCCGGTGCCATTGCAGCGCGGGCAGGTGATGTGGGTGCCTTCGTTGAGCGCCGGACGCAGGCGCTGGCGCGACAGTTCCATCAGGCCGAAGCGGGAGATCTTGCCCATTTGCAGGCGCGCCCGGTCGTAGTGCAGGGCGTCCTTGATCCGGGCCTCGACCTCGCGCTGGTTCTTGGCGTTCTCCATGTCGATGAAATCGATCACGATCAGCCCGCCGAGGTCGCGCAGGCGCATCTGCCGGGCGACTTCGTCGGCGGCCTCGAGGTTGGTGCGCAGCGCCGTCTCCTCGATGTCCGAACCCTTGGTGGCGCGGGCCGAGTTGACGTCGATGGCCACCAGCGCTTCGCTGTGGTCGATCACGATCGCGCCGCCCGAGGGCAGCGGCACGATGCGCGCGTAGGCGGTCTCGATCTGGTGTTCGATCTGGAAGCGCGAGAACAGCGGCACGTCGTCGCTGTAGCGCTTGACGCGGCTGACCAGGTCCGGCATCACGTGGCCCATGAACTGGCGGGCCTGTTCGTAGATCTCGGGAGTGTCGATCAGCAGTTCGCCGACGTCGACCGTGAAATAGTCGCGAATCGCGCGGATCACCAGGCTCGATTCCTGGTAGATCAGGAATGCGCCGGGGGCGGACTTGGCGGCGCCGTCGATGGCCTGCCAGAGCTTGAGCAGGTAGTTGAGGTCCCACTGCAGTTCTTCACCGGCGCGGCCCAGCCCGGCGGTGCGCGCGATCAGGCTCATGCCCGAGGGATACTCGAGCGAGTCCATCACTTCGCGCAGTTCCTGGCGCTCCTCGCCCTCGACACGGCGCGAAACGCCGCCGCCGCGGGGATTGTTGGGCATCAGGACCAGGTAGCGGCCAGCCAGCGAAATGAAGGTCGTCAGGGCAGCGCCCTTGTTGCCGCGCTCTTCCTTGTCGACCTGGACAATGAGTTCCTGGCCTTCGCTGACCACATCCTGGATGCGGGCCCGTGAGACATCGGCGCCGCCCTTGAAATAGATCCGGGAGATTTCCTTGAAGGGCAGGAAACCGTGGCGCTCCTCACCATAGTTGATGAAGCAGGCTTCGAGGCTGGGCTCTACCCGGGTGATAACCCCTTTGTAGATGTTGCTTTTGCGTGATTCACGGCCGGCCGACTCGATGTCGATGTCGATGAGCTTCTGCCCCTCGACAATTGCGACGCGCAACTCCTCGGCGTGGGTTGCGTTGAACAGCATACGTTTCATTCAGACTACTCCCGGCGTCAGAGGCGTGGCCGACGCGAAGACCAGCGGGAGATGCGAATGGAACAGCGAGAGACGAGTGCGCAGCGGTGTTGCCGCTAGCGTAGGGCCTGAGAGTGTGTCCCGCGCAGGCGATCGCCCAGAGGTGCTCTTGTCGGCACTCCGGTTCGAGGTTTCTGCGAGTTGCTCAATGGGATCTGCACAGGTTGGACAGGGCTGCGACGTTACGCAGACCGCTCGTATTGTTCTCGATGAATTCGCATCGTCCCGCGCTCCGTCCTTAAGGCTCGGAGCCGCGGTTCCAAGTATTCTTCCTGCCGTCTGTGATTCTCTGGGTACCGGTAGAATCTGAACCCTCGGCACGACGTTCAGAGCCGTGGTATGTCCGGACTTGGCTCGGGTGCCGGGTCGTTTTCGACCCCTGCACCAGCTGCTGCAAATCCTCACTGCACGACTACACAACGCCTGCCATCACTTATGCGGCCCCGCGAGTATAGCAATTTGAAGACCTTAGGTATACAAGTTCAACCGCAATCTCCGGCCGGCGAGGGCCCTTCTGGTTCCCCCGGCCAGGGGGCGGGCAGGGGCAGCGGAGCGGTGGTACTGGTCAGTATCGACGAAAACAGCGCTGGCCAGCGGCTCGACAATTTCCTGATCCGGACCTGCAAGGGGGTTCCCCGCAGCCATCTCTACCAGCTGATCCGCAGCGGGCAGCTGCGCATCGACGGGCGCCGCGTCAAGGCTGATCATCGGCTGGAACTGGGCGAGCAGGTGCGCATCCCGCCGATCCGGGTGGCCCAGGCCGAAGTGCCCCGGGGCGCAGTGCCCTCGCAGCTGGCGGCGGCGGCGGGCGGGCGGCTGCCGATCATCTACGAGGACGAGGGCATAGTAGCGATCGACAAGCCCGCCGGGCTGGCAGTGCACGGCGGCAGCGGCGTGGCCAGCGGTGCCATCGAGCAGTTGCGCGCCGCGCGCCCCGCTGAGCGCTACCTGGAGCTGGTTCACCGGCTCGACCGCGAGACTTCGGGGGTGTTGCTGTTCGCCCGCAAGCGTCCCTGGCTGCTTGACCTCCATCGTCAGTTGCGCGAACGCAGCACCGACAAGCGCTACCTGGCAATCGTCAGCGGACGCTTCCCGAAGCGCACCAAGACCATGACAGCGCCGCTGCAGCGTTACCTGACCGGGGAGGGGGAGCGGCGGGTCGCGGTCGCTCCCGAGGGCCAGGAGGCCCGCACCCGGGTCACCGGGCTGGCCTCGGTGGTGCTGCCTGGTCTGGGCGAATTCAGCCTGGTCGAGGCCGAGTTGCTGACCGGCCGGACCCATCAGATCCGGGTCCACCTGGCCGACGCCGGGTTCCCGATCGCGGGCGACGACAAGTATGGCAATTTCGAGACCAACCGGCTGCTGGCCCGGCAGGGGCATCGGCGGATGTTCCTGCACGCGGCCCGGATCAGCTTCAGGCACCCCCAGTCGGGGCAGAAAATGACGATCGAGGCACCGCTGCCCGCGACTTTCGCAGCGCTCGTTCCGGGCGCAGGAGCAAGCAATGACTGAAGCAGGCTACAAGGTCGTGGTGTTCGACTGGGACGGCACGCTGATCGACTCGACCGCAGCGATCGTCGCGGCGATTCGCGGCGCGGCAGCCGACCTTGGTCTCGAAGTGCCGTCCCGCGAACAGGCCTCGCACGTCATCGGCCTGGGCCTGCGCGATGCGATCCGAACCGCGGTGCCGACGATTCGCGCTGACCAGGAGAGCGCCTTTATCGAGCGCTACAAGGTCCATTTCTTCCAGCGCGACCCCTACCTGCAGCCGTTCGATGGCATCGTCGAGGTGCTCGACGCGCTCGCCCGGACCACATCCTGGCTGGCGATCGCCACCGGCAAGTCGCGGGTCGGGCTCGACCGCGCCCTGCAGCAGACCGGCTGGAAGGAGCGCTTCATCACCAGCCGCTGTGCCGACGAGGGCTCACCCAAGCCGGCACCGTGGATGCTGCAGGATATTTGCGCCGAGCTCGGGGTAGCGACATCCGAGGCGCTGATGATTGGCGACACCACCCACGACCTCGGCATGGCGAGACGCGCCGGATCGGCCGCAATCGGGGTAAGCTACGGAGCACACCCCCGCAGCGCGCTTGGCGGCGAACCGGCATTGGTGCTGGTCGATACAGTGGCACAGTTGCGGGTCGAACTGCTGGCCCGGGTCTGAAGCGCGCCGCATCCCTGGGGCAGCTGCAACGCAACGAGGTGAGCAGATGGAAGACCCGGAAGGCCGAGCGCGTGGCGAGGGCTGGGAGCGCAGCCTGATCGAACGTTTTGCCCGCGATGTGCTGCGCGAGCGGCGGCGGAACCGGCGCTGGGGAATCTTTTTCAAGCTGGCGTTCCTGGCTGTCGCCGTCTCCGCCCTGCTGGTCGTGGCCGGAGTGTGGGAGTGGAGCGACCTGCCAGTGCGTCCGGACCGGCATACGGCGCTGATCGATTTCAACGGCGTGATCAGTTCCGACGGGCCGGTTTCAGCCGAGGGCCTGGTGGGTGCGTTGCAGGACGCGTTCAAGGACAAGCGCACTGCCGGAGTGATCCTGCGAGTCAACAGCCCGGGCGGCAGTCCGGTGCAGGCGGGAATTGTCTACGACGAAATCCTGCGCCAGCGCCAGCTCCATCCCAAGATTCCGCTCTACGCGGTGGTCGAGGACCTCGGCGCTTCTGGCGCCTACTACGTGGCCGCGGCCGCCGACCAGATCTACGTCGACAAGGCGAGTCTGGTGGGCTCGATCGGGGTGCTGATTGACGGCTTCGGCTTCGTCGGCACGATCGACAAGCTCGGGGTGGAACGGCGGCTGATCACTGCCGGGAGCCACAAGGGTTTCCTCGACAGCTTCAAGCCGGTCAGTCCGCAGGAACTCGCCCACGCCAAGGGCATGCTCTCCGAGATCCACGCCCAGTTCATCGCCGCGGTGCGTCAGGGGCGGGGCGCGCGCCTCAAGCCCGAGGCCGACGTGTTCAACGGCCTGGTGTGGAGCGGCGCCAGCTCGATTGAACTGGGGCTCGCCGATGGGCTCGGCAGCCTCGAGTCAGTGGCCCGCGATGTGATCAAGGCCGAGTATGTGGTCGATTTCTCCCACCACGAAGGTTTGCTCGATCGCTTCGCCAAGACGGTCGGCGCGAGTATCGGCAACGCGCTGCCGGCGCTGCTCGGCACGAACTCCGGAAGCTGGCGGCTGCGCTAGGGAGCGTCCTGGCGCTGACGCACCGGCACTAGCCGCGGCGCGGCCGGGGCGCGCGCGGGCTGCGCGGGCGCCGGGGACGCTCCGGGGGGCCAGCCGGGGCCTTGGTGCCGGCCGCTTTGGCCAGCAGGCCGAAGACTGTCGGTGTGCGCGGCAACTCGGGCGGGGCGGCACGCAGTTCGCCGACGCTGCGCATGATGATCAACTGTTCCGGCTGGGTCAGTCCGCTGGCGACCAGCACCCTGGTGTCGGGGCGCAGGTTCGCGAGCAGTGCCGCCAGGATCTGGCCGTTGCGATAGGGCGTCTCGATCAGCAGCACGGTTTCGTCACCGAGCGCCGAACGCCGCTCGCAGGCCACGATCGCCGCGGCGCGCTGGCCGGCGTCGACCGGCAGGTAGCCGGCAAAGCTGAAGCGCTGGCCATTGAGTCCGGAGGCCATCAGCGCCAGCAGCAGCGAACTCGGGCCGACCAGGGGGCGGACCTCGATGCCATGGGCGTGCGCCGCCGCCACCAGGTCGGCGCCGGGGTCCGCCACGGCCGGGCAGCCGGCTTCCGATACCAGACCGACGTCACGGCCGGCCAGCAGCGGCGCCAGTGTCCGCGGCAGATCTTCGGCGCGGCTGTGTTCGTTCCATTCCAGCATTTCGAGTTCCTGGAGCGGCCGGGACAGTTCCAGCGTCCTCAGGAAGGCCCGCGCGCTCTTGGCGTTCTCGACTATGAAGACTTCGAGAGCGGTGATTGCGGCCAGCGTTGCTGCCGGCAGGATCGTCCGGGCCTCGGCGGGATCCCCGATCGGGGCCGGAACCAGCCACAGGCGCCCGGGTGCCTGGGTCATGGCGCGATTCCTGGCAGAACGTCGATCCCGGCTCTGACGAGCATCTGGCACAGGGCGATCAGCGGCAGCCCGATCAGGGCGCTGGGGTCGGGGCCATCGATAGCCTCCAGCAGGACCGCGCCGAGCCCTTCGCATTTGGCCGCGCCGGCGCAGTCGTAGGGGGTCTCGGCCCGCAGGTAGGACTCGATGAGCTCGTCCGAGAGGGATCGGAAACGTACCGTCGTGGGCACCGTAACGACCTCGCGAAAACCGGTGGCGGCGCAGACCACGGCCACCGCGGTGTGGAATTCCATCGCCCGCCCCGAGGCGGCCTGCAGTTGCGCTACGGCGCGCTCATGGGAACCAGGCTTGCCGACGATGTCCCGGCCGTCGACGGTCGCCGCCTGGTCCGAGCCGATGACGACGGCCTCGGGATGGCGGGCCGCGACGGCAGCGGCCTTGGCCAGGGCCAGCCGCTCGGCGAGCGTCCGCGGTGCCTCGCCCACGGCCGGCGACTCGTCAATCGCCGGGACGATGACCGAGAAATTCAGCTGCAGTCGGGCCAGCAGCTCCTGGCGGTAGCGCGAGCCCGAAGCGAGGATCAGGTCGCGGCTGCTCTGGTGCGGGGCGGGGAAGGAATTGCTCAAGGCGTTTACCCTGGAGTGGTAAATGGTGGACGGCGGGGGGTGGGTGGCTATGATAGCGGCTGGGAGGCAGTGATGGACCATCGGGCAATCGACATCTTCGGCTGGATCCGGGCGGGCAGCGCGGCGCGCGGCGATCTGCAACTGGCGGCGATGCCGCGGCTGGCGTCGCTGCTTGCGGCGGACACGGGCACGCTCGCCTGGGAGGCGCGCGGCTGGCTCGAGCAGGGCCACGGTGGCGACGCGGCGTTGATGTTGCAGGTGCGCGCGAGCGCGCGCCCAATGCTCAGCTGCAGCAACTGCCTCGAACCGGTAGCCGCTGATCTGGTCGTCGACCGAACCTTGCGCATCGTGGCCGACGAGGCCAGCGCCGCCCGGCTCGACGAGCAGGAGCCGGAGATCGATGTCATCGCGGGCAGCCGGCGCTTCGACCTGCTCGAGCTGATTGAGGACGAGGCCATCCTGGCTCTGCCGCCGCTGGCACGCCACGCCCAGTGCGCCGCGCCGGGCCAATGGGACGACGCCGATGATGACGTCGCGAACGGGCCGAGCGGCTCGTTGGCAGCGCTGGCAAGCCTCAGGAAGGGCGGGCCGGGCGGGGTGCAGTAGGTGCCGCCGGTGCCCTTGACCGTCGGTGCGCAGCGCAATTGTTTGTCTGCGCCGTGCGAAGAAGTCCTGAGCCTGCTAGAATTAAAAGTTGCCATTTTTTTACGGAGACCATTCCATGGCCGTCCAGCAAAACAAGAAATCTGCGTCCAGACGCGGCCAGCGCCGCGCCCACGACTTTCTCGCCAACCCGGCGCTCACCACCGAGCCGACGAGCGGCGAGGCGCATCTTCGTCACAACGTCAGCCCGAACGGTTTCTATCGCGGCAAGAAAGTCGTCGCCACCAAGAGCGACGAATAGGCGCAGCCCGGCGATTCCTGCCAGGAGCGCCGCGGTTGGGAATTGAAGCGGGTGGGCGGCTCCGGGCTGCCGCCCCGTTGCGATGTCCGCGCAGAGGACGCCTGCGACCACTATGACCGTCCGCATTGCCATTGATTGCATGGGTGGAGACCACGGGCTGACGGTCACGGTACCGGCGGCTCTGAGATTCCTCGCCCATGTCCCCGATGTCCACCTGATACTTGTTGGTCGCGAGCCTGAAATCAGGGACGCGCTGGCGGGGCAGGGGGCGCATGACGGCGCGCGCGTGGAGATCGTGCACGCGACCGACGTCATCGCCATGGGCGAGTCGCCGGCGACTGCGCTGCGCGGCCGCAAGGGGTCGTCGATGCGCCTGGCGATCGAGGCCGTCAAGTCGGGCCAGGCAGACGCCTGTGTCAGCGCCGGCAATACCGGGGCGCTGATGGCGATTGCCCGCTATGTCCTGCGGATGCTCCCCGGCATCGACCGGCCGGCCATCGCCAGCCAGCTGCCGAACCAGCTGGGCCGCACGACCACCATGCTCGATCTCGGGGCCAACGTCGATTGCGAACCCGAACACCTGCTGCAGTTCGCGATCATGGGCGCCGCCCTGGTCACCGCCCTCGAAGGGCGCGAGCAACCGAGCGTCGGGCTGCTCAACGTCGGCGAGGAACTCATCAAGGGCAACGAGAGCGCCCGCCTGGCGGCGGCGCTGCTGCGCAGCAGCGGGCTGAACTTCCGCGGCAACGTCGAAGGCAACGACATCTACAAGGGTACGGTCGATGTCGTGGTCTGCGACGGTTTTGTCGGCAATGTCGCGCTCAAGGCATCCGAAGGGCTGGCCCAACTGCTCGGCGGATTCATTCGCGAAGAGTACGAGCGCCATATCTTCACCCGCCTGATGGCGGTGATCTCTTATCCGGTGTTGCGCCGCTTCAAGGCCAGGCTCGACCACCGGCGCTACAACGGGGCAGCCCTGGTCGGCCTGCGCGGGGTAGTGGTCAAGAGCCACGGCTCGGCCGATGCCTTTGCCTTTGAATTCGCGCTGCGCCGCGCCTACGATGCCGCCCGCAACGGTTTGCTGGCGCGCATCGAGCAGGCGATGCCACGGCACGAGGCCGATGCCGTCCCGCCGGCACCAGCCAGCGACGACACCGGGGCCGACGCCCCCCAGCCGGGTCCGACCGCATGAATCGTTTTTCGCGCATCGTAGGCACCGGCAGCGCCTTGCCCGGCGAACCGGTCAGCAACGAAGAGTTGGTGATCAGGCTGGCCAGGATCGGCGTGGAGACTTCGGACGACTGGATCGTTACCCGGACCGGAATTCGCCAGCGTTACTTTGCCGCTCCCGGGGTCACCAGCAGCCAGCTCGGCGCCGAGGCGGCGCGCAAAGCCCTGGCGGCAGCCGGCATGGAGGCCAGCGAAATCGACCTGATCGTGGTCGCTACCTCGACCCCGGACCATGTCTTTCCGAGCACTGCCTGCCTGGTCCAGAAGGAACTCGACGCCCCCGGCGGCGCAGCCTTCGACGTCTCGGCCGTCTGCAGCGGCTTCGTCTATGCCCTGGCCACGGCCGATGCGATGATTCGCACCGGCATCGCCAATCGCGCCCTGGTTATCGGCGCCGAGGTCTTTTCGCGGATTCTCGATTGGAACGATCGCTCCACCTGCGTACTCTTCGGCGACGGTGCCGGCGCCGTCGTGCTCAGTGCCGATACGCGCCCCGGGGTCATGGCGGCGCGGTTGCACGCCGACGGTCGCCAGGGCAACGTGCTCTGCGCCACCGGTTCGATCAGCGGCGGCGAGGTCATCGGGCATCCGTTCCTGACCATGAACGGGCAGGCCGTGTTCAAGCTCGCGGTATCGGTGCTTGACGCCGTGGCCCGCGAGACGATGGCCGTAGCGGGCATGTCTCTCGACCAGGTCGACTGGCTGATTCCGCATCAGGCCAACGTGCGTATCCTTGAAGCCAGCGCGAGGCGGATGGGCATCGCCAGCGAACGGGTGGTTGTCACCGTCGACCAGCACGCCAACACTTCGGCGGCTTCGGTGCCACTGGCGCTTGACCGGGCCACGCGCGACGGCCGGATCAAGCCCGGTCAGCACGTGCTGCTGGAGGGCGTGGGCGGAGGCTTTACCTGGGGCGCGGCACTGATTCAGGTCTGATGCGATAGGAGCGTTGACGGATGAGCTTGGCATGCGTTTTTCCAGGGCAGGGTTCGCAGTCGGTCGGGATGCTCGACGCGTTCGCGCAGATTCCCGGCGTGCGCGCGATGATCGCCGGCGCCGATGCGGCCCTCGGTGAGCCACTGTCGGAGCGCATCCACAGCGGCCCGGCCGAGGACCTGGCACTCACGGTCAATACCCAGCCGGCGATGCTGATGGCCGGTTACGCCTGTTATCTGGCATGGCGCGAGGCCGGTGGGGCCGCGGCCGCGATGGTCGCCGGGCACAGCCTCGGCGAGTACACGGCGCTGGTGGCGGCGGGCGCGCTCGACGTGCGCGCTGCCGTCCCGCTGGTGCGCCTGCGGGCGCAGGCAATGCAGGAAGCCGTGCCGGTCGGCACCGGTTCGATGGCCGCGATCCTCGGGCTGGACGATGCGACGGTCGAGCTGGCCTGCGCCCAGGCGCTCGCCGATCATCCCGGCGAGGTCGTTGAACCGGCCAATTTCAATGCTCCGGCGCAGGTGGTGATCGCCGGCCACAAGGCGGCGGTCGAGCGCGCCTGCGTGCGTGCGCGCGAACTCGGCGCCAAGCGCGCGCTGCCGCTCGCGGTATCGGCGCCGTTCCATTCGAGCCTGCTGCGTCCGGCCGGCGACCGGCTCGCCGTGGCGCTGGCCGCCCTCGAAGTGCGCGCTCCGCAGGTTGCGCTGGTGAACAACGTCGACGTGGCGGTCGAAACCGACCCGCAGCGCATCCGCGACGCACTGGTGCGCCAGGCCTATCGCCCGGTGCGCTGGGTCGAGGTGGTGCGGCGCTTGCGCGAACTCGGCGCGACGCGGGTAATCGAATTCGGGCCCGGCAAGGTGCTGGCCGGGCTGATCGGCCGGATTGACCGTGAAATGCCGGTCAGCGCGGTCTATGACGCGGCTTCGCTGGAAGCGGCACTGCGGGGGCAGTCATGAGCAATCTTGCGGGGCAGGTGGCGCTGGTAACCGGTGCCTCGCGCGGCATCGGCCAGGCGATCGCGCTGGAGCTGGGGGCGCAGGGCGCGGTGGTGATCGGCACGGCCACCAGCGCGGCCGGGGCGACCGCGATTACCGAAGCACTCAAGGAAGCCGGGATCGGCGGACGGGGCGCCATGCTCGATGTCACCGATGCCGCCGGTTGCGAGGCGCTGGTCGCGGCGATCGCCAGCGAGTACGGCGCGGTATCGATCCTGGTCAACAACGCCGGCATCACCCGCGACAACCTTGCGATCCGCATGAAGGACGACGACTGGCAGGCGGTGATCGACACCAACCTCGGCGCCGTCTTCCGGCTCAGCCGCCTGGTGATGCGCGCGATGATGAAGGCGCGCAACGGGCGCATCATCAACATCACCTCGGTGGTTGGCGCGAGCGGCAATGCTGGACAGGCCAACTATGCCGCGGCCAAGGCAGGCGTGGCCGGAATGAGCCGTGCGCTCGCTCTCGAGCTGGCGAGTCGCAACATTACCGTGAACTGCGTTGCACCGGGTTTCATCGATACCGACATGACGCGTGAACTGGCTGCGGAGCAGGTGAGCGCGCTGCAGCAGCAGATTCCGGCCGGAAGATTCGGCTCACCCCAGGACATCGCCAGTGCGGTGGCGTTTCTCGCCTCGCCCGGTGCGTCGTACATCACTGGCGTGAGCCTGCACGTGAACGGAGGGATGTACCTGCAATGAATGCCCGCGGGACCGCCGTGCGCCGCGCTTGCGCGACCACGTCGCCTTCGGTCAAACTGTTACAATCCGCCCGCATCGAGTTGTTGCCAGCACCTGTGGGTGACAGCGCGGACCTTGAATCCTAGGAGCTTTCACAAATGGAAAATATCGAGCAACGGGTCAAAAAAATTGTTGCCGAGCAGTTGGGGGTGAACGAGGCTGACGTCAAGAACGAATCGGCTTTCGTGGACGATCTGGGTGCCGACTCGCTCGACACCGTCGAGCTCGTGATGGCTCTGGAAGACGAATTCGAAACCGAGATTCCCGACGAAGATGCGGAGAAGATCACGACGGTTCAGCAGGCCATCGACTACGTCACCACGCACTCGAAGTCCTGACCTCCTGGGCGAGTCCTGATGTCGCGCCGCAGGGTAGTCATCACCGGGCTGGGTATCGTCTCGCCAGTCGGCAACGACGTGGCGAGTGCCTGGGAAAACATCGTCGCCGGCCGTTCGGGCATCGGGGCTTTGACGCGTTTTGACGCGTCGTCTTTCCCGACCCGCATCGGTGGCGAGGTGCGCGACTTCGATATCGGCGACTACATGCCGGCAAAGGAAGCGCGGCACTTCGATCGCTTCATCCACTACGGCGTTGCGGCCGGGATCCAGGCCCTGCGCGACAGCGGCATCGAGGTCACCGATGAAAACGCCGATCGCATCGGCACGATGGTCGGATCGGGCATCGGCGGCCTGCCGCTCATCGAGGAGACCCACAGCGAGCTGCGCGAGCGGGGAGTGCGACGCGTGTCGCCGTTCTTCGTGCCCGGCACGATCATCAACCTGATCTCCGGCGAACTTTCGATCATGTGCAACCTGCGCGGACCGAACCTGTCGGTAACCACGGCTTGCGCGACTGGCCTGCACAGCATCGGGATTGCGGCCCGCCTGATCGAATACGGCGACGCCGACCTGATGGTGGCCGGAGGTTCCGAAGGGACGGTTTCGCCGCTCGGCGTTGCCGGTTTCTGCGCTGCCCGCGCGCTCTCCACCCGTAATGACGATCCGGAAACGGCCAGCCGGCCATGGGACCGCGACCGCGACGGCTTCGTGCTCGGCGAAGGCGCCGGAGTGATGGTTCTGGAGGAACTCGACCACGCCCGCGCGCGCGGCGCCAGGATCTACGCCGAACTGAGCGGTTTCGGGATGACTGCCGATGCCCATCACATCACCACGCCCAGCATGGACGGACCGGCACGTTGCATGGCGGCGGCGATGAAGAGCGCCGGAGTCAATGGCGCAGACGTTAGCTACATCAACGCGCACGGGACCTCGACCCCGCTGGGCGACAAGAATGAGACCGGGGCAATCAAGCTGGCTTTCGGCGACCACGCCCACAAGCTGGTGGTGAATTCCACCAAGTCGATGACCGGTCACCTGCTGGGTGGCGCCGGCGGCCTGGAGGCGGTGCTGACTGCCCTTGCGGTCCACCACCAGATCTCGCCCCCGACCATCAACATCTTCAACCAGGATCCAGAGTGCGATCTGGATTACTGCGCCAACACGGCGCGGGATCTCAAGATCGATGTCGCGCTGAAGAATTCCTTCGGTTTCGGCGGCACCAACGGAACCCTGGTCCTGCGCCGCTTCTGAGTCGCCACTGCGGCGCCTGGTCGCAGCCATGTCGCTTGCGCTCGAACTTCAGGTTGGCCCCGCTACGGGGCCGGGCTTGCCTGGCGCCCGGCTGCTGCTGGCCGCCACCGGCGCGGGAGCCATCGCTCTGGCCGGCTCCGAACTGCTCGGCCGGGAGGCGCCCTGGCCCTGGCTGGCGGCACTGGCGACGTTCGCAGCGGCAGCGCTGCTGGCGCGCCCACCGGACTGGGGCAGCCAGCACGGCATCCTGCGGGTGACCGCCGACGGAGCGTCATCCTGGCAGCCGGCGAGCGCTGCCGGGCCAACACAGGCGGCGCAGCTGCAACGCTGGCAGTTTGCCCCCCGATTTGCCTGGCTGGAACTGCATACCTCTGGCGGCAAGCCACTCCGGCTGGTGCTGGCGCGAGCGGCCTTCAGTGCCGGGCAATGGGCATCCCTGGGGCGCTGGTTGACCTGGGTGGGACGGGATCAGCGCCCCCCGAGACTTGAAAATCGGGCAGAACGCCTAAACTAGTAGGCTTGGTCCGGCTTACCGCTTCGTCTCTCTTTGCGTACCCCGGTCTGTGTCACATGGAGACCAAATGAAACGTCTGATTGCCTCGCTACTGCTTGGAGGGCTCGCAACCCTGGGGGGAACCCTGGGATTGACGGCCGCTTCCGCCGCCGCACCCGCTGCACCAGCAGCCGTTCGGACCCTGCCCGATTTCGCGGACCTGGTCGAACGTGCCGCTCCGGCGGTCGTCAATATCCGCACCGCCGAGAAGGCCCGTGCCGGCCGCGCCGGGCCTTCAATGCCCGAGGGAATGGACGAGAACGACCCGCTGTACGACTTCTTCAGGCGCTTCTTCCCGCCGAACCATCCCCCGGTTCCGCGCGGTCCCTCACCGGGCGGCGGCGAGGAGATCCCGCGCGGCCAGGCATCGGGCTTCATCATCTCCGCCGACGGCTATGTCCTCACCAACCATCACGTCGTCGACGGCGCCGACGAGATCCTGGTGACGCTGACCGACAATCGCGAGTTCCGGGGCAAGCTGGTTGGCTCGGATCGTCGTACCGACGTGGCGCTGGTTAAGATCGACGCCACCAACCTGCCGCGGCTGCCGATCGGTGACACCGGCAAGCTGCGGGTGGGCGAGTGGGTCCTGGCAATCGGTTCGCCATTCGGCCTCGAGAGCACGGTGACCGCAGGAATCGTCTCGGCCAAGGGCCGCGATACCGGCGAATACCTCCCGTTCATCCAGACCGACGTCGCGGTCAACCCCGGGAACTCCGGCGGGCCGCTGCTCAACATGGCCGGTGAGGCGGTCGGGATCAATTCCCAGATCTACAGCCGCACGGGTGGATTCATGGGGATTTCGTTTGCGATTCCGATCGACGAGGCGATGCGGGTGGCTGACCAGTTGCGCGCCAGCGGCCGGGTCGTCAGGGGACGGATCGGAGTGGGAATCGCCGAAGTGACCAAGGATGTTTCCGAACCGTTGGGCTTGCCCAAGGCGGCCGGAGCCGTCGTGCGCAGCGTCGATCCCGAGGGACCGGCCGAGCGCGCCGGACTGGAAGTCGGGGACATCATCACGCGCTTTGCCGGCAAGACCATCGAACGCTCGAGCGACCTGCCGCGCATGGTCGGCAGCACCGCGCCGGGAACCAAGTCGACGATCCAGGTGTGGCGCAAGGGAGCGTTGCGCGACCTTACCGTCACAATCGGCGAGATGGAGTCGGACAAGAGCGCCAGTCGCGCGGGCACGCCCAGTCCGGGAGCGAAGCCCAAGGCACCGGTGGCCAACAAGCTCGGCCTGGTGGTTTCCGACCTCTCGGATGAGCGCCGTCAGGAACTGCGGATCCGCTCCGGGGTGCTGGTCGACAATGTCGAGGGGCCGGCGGCCCAGGCCGGAATCCGGGGCGGCGACGTGATTATGGCGATCGACAACCAGGACGTGACCAGTGCGCGGCAATTCAACGCCCTGGTGGCGAAGCTCGACCTGCGCAAGGCGCACGTGGCGCTGGTACGCCGGGGCGACAGCGCAGCCTTCGTGCCAATCCGTCCGGCAAAGTAGATCGGAACCCGGGAAGGGGGCCGATCCGGTAGAATGCGGGCTCGCGCCGGGCTTCCGGCGCGCTTGCATTTCACAACGGTTGCGTCCCGCCTAGTGCGCCGCCGCAACCCCGAGGCCCAGGCCGCATGCAGCAGATCCGCAATTTCTCGATCATCGCCCATATCGACCATGGCAAGTCGACGCTCGCCGACCGGCTGATCCAGCGCTGTGGCGGGCTCTCGGAACGCGAGATGGACGAGCAGGTGCTCGATTCGATGGCGCTCGAGCGCGAACGCGGGATCACGATCAAGGCCCAGACCGCGGCGCTCGAGTACCTCGCCCGAGACGGCCAGACCTACCAGCTGCACCTGATCGATACGCCGGGACACGTCGACTTCGCCTACGAGGTCAGCCGCTCGCTGTCGGCCTGCGAGGGCGCGCTGCTGGTGGTTGACGCCTCGCAGGGCGTCGAGGCCCAGACGGTGGCCAACTGCTACACCGCCATCGAACTCGGGGTCGAGGTGGTCCCGGTCCTCAACAAGATGGACCTGCCGCAGTCGGACCCGAAATCGACCGCGGCCGAAATCGAGGACGTGATCGGCATCGATGCTTCGGCGGCGATCCTGTGCAGCGCCAAGACCGGCGAGGGGA
This sequence comes from Burkholderiaceae bacterium, assembly GCA_024643785.1. Lineage (GTDB taxonomy): Bacteria > Pseudomonadota > Gammaproteobacteria > Burkholderiales > Burkholderiaceae_E > JAGXFR01. The sequence continues at coordinate 11,433 of JAHEMI010000004.1, read as the reverse complement.
TCGACGAGATTCTCGAGGCGATCATCGCGCGGATTCCACCGCCCAAGGGCAATGTCGACGCGCCGCTCCAGGCGCTGATCATCGATTCCTGGTTCGACAACTACGTCGGGGTGGTGATGCTGGTGCGGGTCGTCAACGGCACCATCAAGCCGCGCGACCGGATCAGGATGATGGCCACCGGAGCGACCTATGGCTGCGACCAGGTCGGGGTGTTCACGCCCAAGTCGCGGCCGCGCGACTGCCTGTCGGCGGGCGATGTCGGTTTCGTCATCGCTGGCGTCAAGGAACTCAAGGGTGCCAAGGTCGGCGACACCATCACCCACGTGAATCCGGCGGCCAGCGCACCGTTGCCGGGCTTTCGCGAGGTCAAGCCGTCGGTGTTCGCGGGACTGTATCCGGTCGAGGCCAACCAGTTCGAGGCGATGCGCGATGCGCTCGAGAAACTCCAGCTGAACGACGCCTCGCTGCATTTCGAGCCCGAGGTCTCGCAGGCGCTGGGCTTTGGCTTCCGCTGCGGTTTTCTCGGCTTGCTGCACATGGACATCGTCCAGGAGCGGCTTGAGCGCGAGTTCGGCATGGAACTGATCACGACCGCGCCGACTGTGATCTACGAGGTGCTGCTCCAGGATGGCACCCTGTTGCGGGTGGAGAATCCCTCCAAGATGCCGGACCCGGCCAAGATCGCCGAGGTCCGCGAGCCGATCGTGGCGGTCACGGTGTTCGTGCCCCAGGAATACGTCGGACCGGTGATCACGCTGTGCACCGGCAAGCGCGGCGTGCAGACCAATCTCGCCTACCATGGCCGCCAGGTTCACGTCTCGTACGAACTGCCGCTCAACGAGATCGTGTTCGACTTCTTCGACAAGCTCAAGTCGGCTTCGCGCGGCTATGCCTCGATGGACTACGAATTCCTCGAATACCGGGCTTCGGACGTCATCAAGCTCGACATCCTGGTCAATGCCGAGAAGGTCGACGCCCTGTCGCTGATCGTCCATCGCTCGGTCTCGCAGAGCCGCGGGCGCGAGGTCGCCGCCAAGATGCGCAAGCTGATTCCGCGCCAGATGTTCGACGTCGCGATCCAGGCAGCGATCGGCAGCAACATCATCGCCCGCGAGGACGTCAAGGCGTTGCGCAAGAATGTGCTCGCCAAGTGCTACGGCGGCGATATCACGCGCAAGAAGAAGCTGCTCGAGAAGCAGAAGGCCGGGAAACGGCGGATGAAGCAGGTCGGTGCCGTAGAAATCCCGCAGGAAGCATTCCTCGCGGTCCTCCAGGTGGACGATAGATGAACTTTGCGCTGATCCTGTTTGTGTTGCTGGTCATCACCTTCGTGGCATGGCTGATCGAGCGTTTCCGGCTGCGGCCCCAGCGCCGGCGCGCGGCCGCGGCGGCCGTGGCCGAGTTCGACCGGACCACGGCGCCGCAATTGCGCTCGGCCCAGGGAGAAGCCGCGGTCACGCAGGAGCGGAGCGCGCTGCGCGAGAAATACCTCACCCAGCCGGCCTGGGTCGAGTACACCGCGGGGCTGTTCCCGGTGATCTTCGTGGTCTTCTTCCTGCGCTCGTTCCTGTTCGAGCCGTTCAAGATCCCGTCGGGATCGATGATCCCGACCCTGCGGATCGGCGACCTGATCCTGGTCAACAAGTACGTCTACGGGGTGCGCCTGCCGGTGATCAACCAGAAGGTGATCGAACTCGGCGAGCCGCAGCGCGGCGATGTGGTGGTGTTCCGTTTCCCGCGCGATCCCTCGGTCGACTACATCAAGAGGGTGGTCGGCCTGCCGGGCGATACCGTGTCCTACCTCAACAAGCACCTGACGATAAACGGCACCGAGGTGCCGGTCGTGCCGGAGGGTGAGTTCTACGATCCCGACCGCCTCAGTTACTCTGCCCAATATTCAGAAACTTTGGGAACTATCGAACATAAGATATTGACAGAATTGGAAAAACCGTCTTTCATCGCTCCCATGGATAGGTTCCGATTCATGGAAAATTGCCGTTACAGCAGTGGCGGCGTGGTTTGCACGGTTCCTCCGGGGCACTATTTCATGATGGGTGACAATCGCGAGAACAGCCTCGACTCCCGGTTCTGGGGGTTCGTCCCGGAGCAGAACCTGGTCGGCAGGGCGTTCTTCGTGTGGATGAATTTCGGCGACCTAGGCCGGATTGGGAGGTTTCGATGAGCGTTGACAAATTTGATCTCACCGCAAAGACGCAACGGGGACTCGGTTTCCTCAGCGTCCTAGTGATACTGGCGCTGGTGATCATCCTGGGCGGTACGGGGATGAAATCGGCGCCGGCGTTGATCGAGTACATGGCGATCCAGCGCGCGATCAACCAGATCGCGACCGAGGGCACCGAAGGTGCCCGGGAAATCCAGCGGGCCTTCGATCGCTACGCGGCAATCGACGACATCGAGACGATCTCGGGACGCGACCTGATCATCGCCAAGACCCAGAATGAACCCCAGATCGCGTTCCGCTATGAGCGCCGGGTCCACATGGTTGGCCCGATGTACCTGTTGTTCGACTTCGCGGGCGACTCCGGTCGACGCTAGGAGTTGATGTGCCGCATGCCGGATCCGGCGGCGGGCCCGCAATGAACCTGGAAGTGTTGCAGGAGCGGCTCGGCTACCGTTTTGCTGACCTGGCGCTGTTGCGCCAGGCGGTGACCCACCGTAGTTTCGGGCAACCCAACAACGAGCGCCTCGAATTCCTCGGCGATTCGGTGCTCAACTGCGCTGTCGCCGGACTGCTCTACGAGCATTTCGGCAATCTCGACGAGGGTGACCTGTCGCGGGTGCGCGCCAATCTGGTGCGCCAGCAAGCCCTCTTCGAGGTTGCCCAGCGCCTGGAACTGAGCCAACACCTGCTGCTGGGAGACGGTGAGCGCAAGAGCGGCGGTTTCCGGCGTCCTTCGATCCTGGCCGACGCCTTCGAGGCGCTGGTCGGCGCAATCTACCTCGACGGCGGATTCGATGCGGCACGGCGAGTCCTGGGTGCGCTCTACGCTCCGGTGCTCCACGATCTCGATCCGAAGACGCTTGGCAAGGACGCCAAGACCCTGCTCCAGGAGTCGTTGCAGGGCAAGAAGCTGCCGCTGCCGGTTTACACCGTCGTCGCTACCCATGGCGCGGCCCACGACCAGTTGTTCGAGCTCGAGTGCACGATTCCGAAGCTGAAGATCAGGGTCCAGGGCCGTGGTGGCTCGCGGCGCGCCGCCGAGCAGGAAGCCGCCAAACGAGCGCTCGAGGCGTTGAAGCTCCTGGAAGCGGCGCCGGCAGTGCGCCGGAGCCGCCGCCGGGTGAGCAGCGCTGCGCCGCCGCCGGCGGTAGAGCGAACTGCCGCGGGCGCGGCCGAACCGCTCGCGTCAGCCAACGAAATGAGCAAGGACTGATGAGCGAAGAAGCGCCTGGGCGTGCCGCTGCTGGCGCGGCGGACGATTTCCGCTGTGGCTACGTGGCGATCATTGGCCGTCCCAATGTCGGCAAGTCGACTCTGCTCAACTACCTGGTCGGGCAGAAGCTTTCGATCACCTCGTCGCGACCGCAGACCACGCGCCATCGCATCACCGGGGTGGTCAACTCGCCCGGCGCGCAGCTGTTGCTGCTCGATAGCCCGGGCTACCAGACCCGCAGCGGCGGGGCCATGAACCGGGTGCTGAACCGCACCGCCGCGCAGGTCGCGATTGATGCCGACGTGGTGGTGATGGTTTGTGACGCCGCCGGCTGGACCGCGGCCGATGAGCGGGTGGCGAAGCTGGTGCCTGAGTCGACGCCACTGATCCTGGCGATCAACAAGATCGACACCATTTCCGACCGCGCCAGGCTTTTCGAGATCGCACAGCGGCTCGGGGCCAGCGGGCGCTATGCCGAGATCGTGCCGATCAGCGCCAAGACCGGCAAGCAGGTGGACGTGCTGCTGGCGCAGTGCGCCGCACGGCTGCCGCTGGCGCCCCCGGTCTATGCCGAGGAGGAATTCACCGATCGCAGCGAACGCTTCCTGGCGGCCGAGCTGATCCGCGAGAAGGTCTTCCGGCTGCTGGGCGATGAATTGCCCTATGAAAGCACGGTGGCGATCGAGAAATTCGAGGAAACCCCCGGCCTGTGCCGGATTTTCGCGGTGATCCTGGTGGCCCGCGAGGGCCAGAAGGCGATCGTCCTCGGCCAGGGCGGGACCCGGATCAAGCGCATCGCCAGCGAGGCGCGGGTCGATCTCGAGAAGATGCTCGGCAAGCGGGTCTACCTGGAGGTGTTCGTCAAAGTCAGGGCGGGCTGGGCGGCCAGCGAACAGAGTCTGCGCTCCTACGGCTACGAGTAGCGGCGGCGATGGCGGCCTCCTCACGGATCAGCGGTGCCCTCGGTTACCTGCTGCACGCGACCCCATATAGCGAGAGCAGCCTGGTGGTGGACCTGTTCACCCGCGACTATGGCCGGGTGGCAGCTGTGGCCAAGGGTGCGCGCCGGCCGCGATCGGCCCTGCGTTCGGTGCTGCTGCAGTTCCAGCCGCTGGCGCTGTCGTACTCGGGACGCGGCGAGCTGCGCACCCTGACCGGGATCGAGTGGGTCGGCGGGGTGGACACGCCGCGCGGCGAAGGGCTGTTGTGCGCGTTCTACCTCAATGAATTGCTGATCAAGCTGCTGGCCCGCGAGGACGCCCATCCGGGATTGTTCGACGCCTACGCCCAGGCGTTGGGGGAGATGGCGGGCGGTACGACGTTCGACGAGACGCTGCGGCGCTTCGAATGGACGCTGTTGCGCGAGACCGGCTACGCGCCCGATCTGACCTGCGACACCGCCCAACGGCCGATCGAGGATTCACAACGCTACGCCTGGCAACCCGGGGCCGGGTTTGCGGCGGTTGCCGCCGACGCCGGGGCGAGCGCTTTGGTGCATGGCAGCACCCTGCGCGACATTGCGGCGGGCTCCTATGGCGCGCAACGCAGCCGGCAAGAGGCAAAATACCTGATGCGTTCGATCGTCGGGCATCACCTCGATGGCGGGGTATTGAAGAGCCGCCAGATCCTGATCGACCTGCAGAATCTCTGATTTCCCTGGTGCCGCAAGGCACCGATTGGACGAGCGGTGAAGAAATGATCGAGCTAGGAGTCAATATCGACCACGTCGCCACGGTGAGGCAGGCGCGGGCAACCTACGAGCCGGACCCGATCTGGGCGGCAGTCGAAGCCCACCTCGGCGGTGCCGATGGCATCACGGTGCACCTGCGCGAGGACCGGCGCCACATCCAGGACGAGGACGTCCGGCGGCTGCGCGACCTCACCCAGATCAAGCTCAACCTTGAGATGGCAGCAACCGCCGAGATGATCGGGATCGCCATCGGGCTGCGTCCCGAAATGGCGATGCTGGTCCCCGAGGGACGCCAGGAAGTGACCACCGAAGGGGGGCTCGACGTCGTCGCGCAGGAGCCAGAATTGCGCACGGCGATTGCCCGGCTCGCGGATGCCGGGATCGTCACCAGCGTATTCATTGACGCCGACCTGGCGCAGGTCGAGGCGGCGGCGCGGATCGGCGCCCGGGTCTGCGAGATCCATACCGGGCCCTACGCCCACGCGTTCCGGGCACTCGGGCGCGATAGCGAAAGCCCGGCGGTAGTCGCGGAACTCGAGCGGATCCGGGCCGCGGGCAAGGCCATCGGAGAACTGGGGATGCGTTTCAACGCCGGCCACGCCCTGAACTACTTCAACGTCCAGCCGGTGGCGGCGATCCCGGGAGTACGCGAACTGCACATCGGTCACGCGATCGTTGCCCGCGCGCTCTTCGTCGGACTGCGCGAGGCGGTGCGCGAGATGAAGCGGCTGATGCGCGAGGGCAGCGCCCGGTGATCCACGGAATCGGGACCGATATCGTCCGCATCGAGCGGATCGAGAGCTTGCTCGCGCGCTGGGGGCAGCGCTTCGCGCGGCGCGTCCTCGGTCCCGACGAATTGCGCGAATTCGAACGCCGCCACCAGCGCGGTGAGCACGGGCCGGCCTACGCCGCCCGCTATCTCGCCAAGCGTTTCGCGGCCAAGGAAGCCTTCTCCAAGGCTCTTGGACTGGGGCTGCGGGCACCGATGAGCCTGCTCTCGCTGCAGGTGCTCAACGACCGGCGCGGACGCCCGGTCGCGGTGGCGCGCAATGCGCTCGCCGCCTATCTCCAGGAGCATCGCCTGCGGGCGCATGTATCACTGTCGGACGAAGTCGACAGCGCGGTGGCGTTCGCGGTGCTCGAAACCAGCGAGGAAGGATCATGAACAAGGCAGCTGGACTCGGCCCGGTGGTGGTCGACGTCGCCGGAACCAGGCTGGGGGACGACGACCGCCGGCGGCTCGCGCATCCGCTGGTCGGGGGCGTGATCCTGTTCGCGCGCAACTTCACCTCCAGGCGCCAGGTGAGCGCGCTGTGCAAGGAGATCCGCCAGCTGCGCGACCCGCGCCTGCTGATCTTCGTCGATCACGAAGGCGGGCGGGTGCAGCGCTTCCGCAAGGGATTTACCGCGCTCAAGCCGATGCGTTGCCTGGGCGAGCAGTGGGACCAGGATCCTTTGGCGGCGTGTCGTGCGGCCACCGAGGTCGGCCAGACCATCGGGCGCGAATTGCGCGCGGTCGGCGTCGACCTGAGCTTTACGCCGGTCCTGGATCTCGACTATGGCGCCTCGGGCGTGATCGGTGATCGGGCATTCCATCACGATCCGCGCGTCGTGGCCTTGCTCGCCCGTTGCCTGAATCACGGGCTGCTGCTGAGCGGCATGGCCAACTGCGGGAAGCATTTCCCGGGACATGGCTACGCGCGCGCGGATTCGCACCACGAACTGCCCACCGATGAGCGCGACCTCGAAGAAATCATGGCGCGCGACGCTGCGCCCTATGGCTGGCTCGGCGGCGCCCTGGCCGCGGTAATGCCGGCGCACGTGGTCTATCCCCGGGTAGACGATGCTCCCGCGGGCTTTTCACGGATCTGGCTGCAGCAGATCCTGCGCGACCGGCTCGGATTCCGCGGCGTGATCTGTTCCGATGACCTGACGATGGAAGCCGCGGCTGCGACCGGCGACATCGTGGCGCGGGCGCGGGCAGCTCTGGCAGCTGGTTGCGACCTGGTGCTGGTGTGCAACCAGCCGCAACTCGCCGACGAACTGCTTGCCGGTCTGCGCTGGCGCGCTCCACGGGGTTTTGCGGCCCGGCTGGAAGCGTTGCGGGCGCGCTGAGCCGGAACGGGATCGTGGCCGCCGCGCGCAAGAAGGCTGCGCCGCCGGCTCCGGATTCGGCAGCGCCGGCGCCGCCGGCCGCAGCCGGCGATTTCGATATCCCGGCCTACCTCAAGAGCCTGCCCCACCTGCCGGGAATCTACCGGATGATCGGTGCCGGCGGCGAATTGCTCTACGTCGGCAAGGCAACCGACCTGAGGCGCCGGGTGTCGTCGTACTTTCGCGCCAGCGGACTGGGTCCGCGGATCGCCCGGATGGTGGCACAGATCCGCAGCATCGAGACCAGCATCACCCGTTCCGAGGCCGAGGCGCTGCTGCTCGAGAACAATCTCATCAAGACCGGTCATCCGCGCTACAACATCGTGTTTCGGGATGACAAGTCGTACCCGTTTCTGAGGATCTCGGGACACCAGATGCCGCGGATCTCGTCGTACCGCGGTGCGCCGGAGCGCGGCAACCAGTACTTCGGACCTTACCCGAGCGGCTGGGCGGTGCGCGAGACGGTGCAGCTGATCGAGCGCACCTTTCAGCTGCGCACCTGTGCCGACTCGGTGTTCGCGAACCGCTCGCGCCCGTGCCTGCTGCACCAGATCGGCCGCTGCAGCGCCCCCTGCGTCGGCCTGATCAGCGCCGCCGAATATTCCCGGGACGTTGCCGCAGCGGTCCGTTTCCTGCGCGGCGGGCACCTCGAGCTGATGCGCGAGATCGAGGCCCAGATGCACTCCGCTGCCGCGGAGTTGCGCTTCGAGGAGGCCGCCAAGCTGCGCGATCGCCTGAGCGCGATTGCCAAGGTGATGCATCAGCAGACCATGGAGGCCGCCGGCGATCCCGAAGCCGACATCATCGTGCTGGCAGTGCACGGTGGTCGGGCGTGCGTCAACCTGGCGATGGTCCGGGGCGGGCGTCACCTCGGCGACAAGGCGTTCTTTCCGGCCGGGGCCTGGTTCGAGGGGGAGGGCGACGCCGCCGAATCCTACGCCGAGCTGCTCGAGGCCTTCCTGTTGCAGCACTACGAGGGCAGCCCTTTGCCGCCGTTGATCGTCAGCGACCTGGCTGCCCCGGGCGAGGCGGTGCTGCAGTTCCTTCAGGAGCGTGCCGGACACGCGCTGCAGTGGGTCGCTGAACCCCACGGCACGAGGCGGCGCTGGCTGGAACTGGCGCGCGACAATGCTGCCGTAGCACTGGCCAGGGCGCTGGCCGACGAGGGCTCGCAACAGGCCCGGACCCGGGCGCTGGCCGAGATTCTCGGGCTCGAGCTCGATAGCGACGAGAGCGCCGGGGAGTTGGCGGGCTTGCGGCTGGAATGCTTCGATGTCAGCCATACCGCTGGCGAAGCGACTCAGGCCTCGTGTGTGGTCTACGAGAATCATGAACTCCAGCCCCGCCAGTACCGGCGCTTCAACATCTCCGGGATCACCCCCGGCGACGACTATGCGGCCATGCGCCAGACGCTGCAGCGGCGCTACCGCGACGTCCACGAACGCGCTGCCGGCAGCACGGCGGCCCGGTTGCCGGATGTCGTGCTGATCGACGGCGGCGTCGGTCAGGTGTCGACTGCGCGCGAGGTCTTCGAGGAATTCGGCCTCGACTGCTCGCGCATCGTCGGCGTGGCGAAGGGGCCGGAGCGCCGGGTCGGTCTGGAGACGCTGATCTTCGCCGACGGCCGCGAAGCGGTGGCACTGGGGCGCGATTCGGCCGCCCTGATGCTGATTGCCCAGATCCGCGACGAGGCCCACCGGTTCGCCATTACCGGGATGAGGGCTCGCCGCGCCAAGACCCGCAACACCTCGCGACTGGAGGATATCGACGGCATCGGCCCGCGCCGGCGCCAGCGCTTGTACGCGCGCTTTGGCGGGATGCGTGGCATCATGGCGGCGGGCGTCGATGATCTGGCCGCCGTGGAAGGGATTTCACTGGCCCTGGCTCAGGAGATTTATCGACGTTTGCATTGAGCAGGCCAAACCGGTTTTGGGGCGAGGTATTTCCAGGCGAACCATGCGACTCAATCTTCCCACTGTCCTGACGGTGGCGCGAATCGTGGCGATTCCGTTGCTGGTTGCCGTCTATTACCTGCCGCTGTCGCCGGCGGTGCAGAACGTCGCGGCAACGACGATCTTCATCGTCGCCGCCCTGACTGACTGGCTCGATGGCTACCTGGCACGACGGCTCGGCGAGAGCACCGCCTTTGGGGCCTTCCTGGACCCGGTCGCAGACAAGCTGCTGGTCGCGGCGGCACTGGTGATGCTGGTGCAGCTCGGGCGCACCGATGCGCTGATCGCACTGGTAATCGTCGGCCGCGAAATCACGATTTCGGCGCTGCGCGAGTGGATGGCCCAGTTGGGACGCCCCAACAGCGTCGCGGTTCACAAGCTCGGCAAGTTCAAGACTGCGGCGCAACTGGTGGCGATCCCGATGCTGCTGTACAACGATCGTCTGCTGGGGATCGATTGCGCGCTGTTCGGTACCTGGCTGATCTGGGTGGCGACTCTGCTCACGATCTGGTCGATGCTCTACTACTTGCGCTGCGCCTGGCCGACGATCAAATCGTCCTGATTGGGGCGCCGGTGGACGCTCAAGTTGACAGCATTTGGCGTGGCGCTATAATTTCTGGCTTCACGCAGCGCGGGAATAGCTCAGTTGGTAGAGCGCAACCTTGCCAAGGTTGAGGTCGCGAGTTCGAGACTCGTTTCCCGCTCCAGAATTTCTAAGGGGAGCATGCGCTTCCCTTTTTTTGTCATTGGCCCGTCGTCATCGGCGGCGGGCGCCCTGGGCGGGGTGGCAGAGTGGTCATGCAGCGGCCTGCAAAGCCGTCAACGCCGGTTCGATTCCGACCTCCGCCTCCAGACCCCTATCAGATGAGCGATGATCAGCCCGATCCTGCACTAAGGTTGCCGGCCGCGGCGCGGAGCCGTTGCTGATGCGCAATTCCTGGTTGCCGCTGGGCGCTACGCTGTCCTTTCAGGCGCTGATTTCGATGGCGGCGCTCACCATCCCGGCGATTGCCCCGGCGATTTCCAGTGACGCCAATATCCCTGCTAGCTACGTCGGCCTGTTCATCGCGCTGGTCTATGGCGCAAGCATGGCCTCGAGCGTGGCCAGCGGGGATCTGATCAGAAAGCTCGGCGCGGTTCGGGTCACGCAGATCTGCCTGCTGCTTTGCGCCGCAGGCCTGGGCCTGAGCGCGGTCGGCAACATCCCTTTCTTCGTCGCCGGGGCAATTTTGCTCGGTGCGGGCTATGGCCCGATCACGCCGGCGAGTTCCCACGTGCTGGTCAAGACCACGCCGCGGCATCTGATGTCGCTGGTGTTCTCGGTCAAGCAGACCGGAGTCCCGTTGGGGGGGGCGCTAGCGGGAGTGTTGGCGCCGCTGCTGGTCCTGGCGGGCGGCTGGCGCCTCGCGGTGCTGGCGGTGGGTGCCGGCTGCATCGGCGTCTGCGCGCTGGCACAAGCGGTGCGCGGCCAGTTTGACGATGACATCGACCCGAAGTGGCGGGTCGGGGCCAGGGGGGTGAGCAGGTCGCTCAGGATCGTGGCCAGCGTACCGGCGCTGCGCCGCCTGGCCGCGTCGTCATTCCTGTTTTCGGCGGTGCAGCTCTGTCTGGTGACCTTCCTGGTCACCTACCTTACCCGCGGGCTGGGCATGTCACTGGTGCAGGCCGGACTGATGCTGGCCGTAGCCCAGGGCGCGGGGGTGGTAGGGCGGATAGTGTGGGGTGCGCTGGCCGATCGCTGCGGCCGGCCGCTGCTGGTCTTGGCAGGGTTGGGTGGCGGCATGGCGCTGGGCGCGTTGGCGATGGCATTGCTCGCGCCGACCTGGCCCCAGCTGATCACGGTCCTGGCCAGCGCCTTGTTTGGCGCGACCGCAATCGGCTGGAATGGCGTCTACCTGGCGGAAGTGGCCCGCCAGGCGCCGGCCGGGCAGGCAGTCGAGGCCACCGGCGGCACCCTGTTCTTCACCTTCTTCGGCGTGCTCGTGGGGCCGCCGCTGTTCGCGCTGGTGGTCGAAAGCGGCGGGAGCTACGCGCTGGCATTTGGCCTGCTCGCGGTGCCGACGCTGGTCTGCGGCGCGATTCTCTGGGCGCAGGACCGCGGGTCGCGGCGCTGATGCAGCTAGAATCGCACTCAGACTATCGGGGGTGGCATGGGGTTTGACGCAAGCACGGCGGGAAGCAGGGGCATGACGGCAGGGCTGTTGTTGGCCGTGCTGACCGTGGCAACCATGGTCACTGGCTG
>JAHEMI010000061.1 GCA_024643785.1 Burkholderiaceae bacterium | reverse complement strand
GCGGGTGACTCCGCGGGCGCGGGCGCGGGCGCCGGCGCCTGGACTGCGGCGGGGACGGGGACTTCCGCGGGTTTTGGCTCTTCCTTCTTGCCGCAACCGGCGATCGTCAGCGCAAATGCCACTGCCACCACCCCACCCAGAACCATACGGCGCATCGTCTTCATCGTTGCCTTCCTTTCAGTCCAATAATCAATGGTGGGCGCTTACTTTTGTCGCACTGCCGACGCTTCAACCCCGCTCTCGGCAAGGCGAGCGCGGGCCTGGTTCATTTCCGACAGCGTCGCAAACGGACCGACGCGCACCCGATGCAAGGTCTGCCCGCCCACTTCGGCCGGAACCACGTTGGCCTCGAAGCCGATCAGCGCCAGCTTGGCCTTGACGCCTTCGGCAGCGTCCTGACTGGCGTAGGAACCGGCCTGCAGCATGTAGGACATCTTCTCGGTGCCATCGCCCTGGGTTGCGGCGGCTGGCGGCGGCGCCGAAACCGGCGCAGCGCCGGGCGCTGTCGTCACCGGGAGCGTCCCCGGGGCGGGGGCGCCTGACTGGGTCAGGGGCTTGTTGGGATCCGGCACCTCCGCGCCAGGGGGCGGCACTTCGAGCGCCTTGTCGGCGCCCCGCGAGGTCTTGTTGAGGAAGGGCACCGGGGCCCGCGTGACCACGATTGCCACGACTACCGCGATCGCCAGGCCAAGTACCAGCCCGGCCATGAACGCGAGCCAGCTTGTACTGCGGCCACCAGATTGAGCACCTTTCGCCATCACATTCTCTCCGGAGCCGACACGCCCAGCAAAGCGAGTCCGTTGCGCAATACCTGCCTGGTCGCCAGCAACAATGTCATGCGGGCCTGGCGCAGCGCCTCGTCCTCGACCAGAAATCTCTCGGCATTATAGTAAGCGTGCAAATCAGCAGCTAAGTCCTTGAGGTAGTAAGCAACCGCATGCGGAGCAAGGGCTTCGGCCGCAGCGGCGATGACTTCGGGATATTCCGCCAGCCGCGCCGCCAGGGCGAATTCGTGACGCGAGGTCAGCAGCGCCAGATCAGCGCCGCCGCCCGGCGACGCTGCCGGACCCGCGCCCGCGCCGGGCGCGGCAGCGGCCTGGGCGAGCACCGATGAAATCCGGGCGTGGGCGTACTGCACGTAGTAGACCGGATTTTCATCGGTTTGCGCGAGCGCCAGGTCGACGTCGAAGACAAACTCGGAGTCCGCCTTGCGCGACACCAGGAAGAAGCGCACCGCATCGCGGCCGCGGCGCTCGTCGACCCCGACCACCGCGCCGTCGGCGTCGCGCTGCTCTCCCGACCAGGTGATCAGGTCGCGCAGCGTCACGTACGAGCCGGCACGCTTGGAGATCTTCACTTCCTCGCCGCCGCGCATCACCGTGACCATCTTGTGCAACACGTAGTCGGGGTAGCCCGCCGGTATTCCGGCGTCAAGCGCCTGGAGTCCGGCGCGTACCCGTGCCATCGTCCCGTGGTGGTCGGAACCCTGGACGTTGATCGCCTTGGCGAAGCCGCGCTCCCACTTGGTCACGTGGTAGGCGACATCAGGCACGAAATAGGTGTACGCGCCGTCCGACTTGCGCATCACGCGATCCTTGTCGTCACCGAAGTCGGTGGTGCGCAACCACAGCGCCCCGGCATCCTCGTAGGTATGGCCGGCCGCGCGCAGCCCCGCTACCGTGCGCTCGACGCGCCCGTCCTGGTAGAGCGAGGATTCGAGATAGAAATGGTCGAAGCGCACACCGAAGGCGCGCAGGTCGAGGTCCTGCTCGTGGCGCAGGTAGGCCACCGCGAAATGGCGGATGGCCTCGAGATCGTCGGGATTCCCGGTAGCGTGGACCGGGGCCAGTTCCTTGGCGCCAATGGTGCGCCCCGCCAGATAGTCGTCGGCGATGTCGCGGATGTATTCGCCGCGATAGCCGTCGGCGGGAAAACTGCCGTCATCGGGCTCGATCCCGCGGGCGCGCGCCTGCACCGAGCGCGCCAGGTTGGCGATCTGCGCCCCGGCGTCGTTGTAGTAGAACTCCCGGCTGACCTGCCAGCCGCTCGCCGCGAGCAGCGCCGCCAGCGAATCGCCCAGCGCCGCCTGCCGCCCGTGCCCGACGTGCAGCGGCCCGGTCGGGTTGGCCGAGACGAATTCGACGATCGCCTTGCTGCCGCTCCTGCCTGCACTGCGCCCGAACTCCTCTCCCGCGGCAGAAATCGCGTTCACTACCGCGAGCTTGGCGGCGGCGCTGATGCGCAGGTTGAGAAATCCCGGTCCGGCCACTTCGACCGAGTCGATCAGCCCGCCGCCGGCCCGCTCGAGCGCCTGCGCCAGCGCCTGCGCCAGCGCGCGCGGGTTGGTACCAAGCTTCTTGGCCAGCTGCAGCGCGACGCTGCACGCAAGGTCGCCGTGGTCGGCCTGGCGCGGGCGCTCGAGCTCGACCGCCGGCAGGGCGAGGTCGGGAACGGCGCTCGCCGCCACCACCTCGGCCAGCGCGGCGCCAATCAGTGCGGCGATCTGTTCTTTCTGATTCCTAAGCATCGGGTCTGGGCCCATCCTCGGCGGTTGCGCGGCATGCGCGCTCGAGCAGCGCATTGTACCGAGCGCCGCCGCCAGCCGGGGAAAAGAGGCGGCCAGCCGCCGATTGCGCTGCCCGCAACTGGCAGGTAGTCTCGCCCGATGCTCTCCGATCGACCACTTGCGCAAGTGCTGCCCGCGTTCGAACTCGACCACCTGGTCCTGGCCAGCGCGTCGCTCGCCCAGGGCGTGGTGTGGCTCGAGCAGCGACTGGGCGTCGGCATGGCTGGCGGCGGCAGCCACCCCGGCTGGGGAACCCACAACCGGCTGCTCAAGCTCGACCGCGGTGCCTATCTGGAACTGATCGCGCCGGATCCCGGCCAGGCGTCGCCGGCGCGGCCACGACTGTTCGGACTTGACGACCCGGAACTGCTGGCGCTGATCGAGCAACGCCCGCGGCTGATCCACTATGTGATGCGCAGCGGCGACCTTGCCGCCGCCCGGATGCGGCTGGATTACGACCCCGGGGTTGCGCAGGAGATGTCGCGCGGGGCCCTCACCTGGCGGCTGACGGTGCCACCGGACGGCCGCCGTCGCTACGGCGGCATCCTGCCCAGCCTGATCGACTGGGGCGACACCCCGCACCCGGCCCGCGCCCTGCCCGAAAGCGGTGTCGCGCTGGCCGCGCTCGAAGTCGTGGCCCCGGCCGGCGTGCTGGCCCGCGCGGCGGCCGCGCTGGGCAACGACAGCCGCATCACCTGCCAACCAGGCCCGCTGCCGCAGTTGCGGGCTCGCCTGGGCAGCCCGTGCGCGAGCATCACCCTGGACTGAGCGCCGTCTGGAGCACTTCGAGGCCACAACACTGGTGGGCGATTGCGCGCTCTGCTATTGTGAATTCAGGCCACGGCGGCCAGGCGTTCTTGCTGCCGCGCGCCGCTGCTGTTGCCCGGCGTTCATTGCTCCCAAGGAGACCCAACGTGCTGAAATTCCTCAAGTCTTCACTTGCCACCACCATGATCGTCGCGCTGGTCGCGACGACCAGCCCGATCGCGGCGTACGCCAAGCTGATCGGCACCGACGAAGTGCTCACCGCCCAGGCATTTGGTTACCACGACCGCGCCCAACTCGCCGCCAGCCTTGATCGCCCGGATGTCGCGGCGCTGCTCGAGCAGCACGGCGTCACCGCAGAACAGGCGCAAGCGCGCCTGGCGGCGATGACCGACGCCGAAGTCAACCAGCTGGCGGCAACTATCGACAGCGCACCTGCCGGTGCCGGGGTTATCGGCGTGCTGGTCACGGTGTTCGTGATCCTGCTGGTGACCGACATCCTCGGCTTCACCAAGGTCTTCCCGTTCACCCGTCCGATCCGCTGACCTGAACCGGCGGTGATGGGCCTGCGCCGCGCCCTCGGCGCGGCGTTCGCGGCGCTGCTGCTGACCGCCTGCGCAGCGCCGCAGACGAGCCGATTGCTTGCGCAGCAGCCAGCCGCGCTGGCAGCGCGCGCGCTCGAACTCGCCAACACGCCCTACTACCCGCAGGAGGACTTCTACTGCGGCCCGGCCACCCTGGCGATGGCCCTGGGAGGGATTGGCATCACGATAAGCCCGGACGAACTGGCCGCTCAGGTGTACCTGCCGGAGCGCCAGGGCAGCCTGCAGATCGAGATGCTCGCAGCGGCGCGCCGCCAGGGCGCGCTTGCGGTGGTGCTGCCGGCCAGTCTGGAGGCGCTGCTGCAGGAAATCGCGGCCGGCCACGCGGTGATCGTGCTGCAGAATCTCGGCCTGTCCTGGGCGCCGTTCTGGCACTACGCGGTTGCGATCGGCTACGACCTCGAGCGCGAGCTGATCATCCTGCGCTCGGGTCCGGAGCGCCGCCAGGAGCTCTCCCTGTCGACCTTCGAGCGGACCTGGCAGCGTTCCCGGATGTGGTCTTTCACGGTCCAGCGCCCCGGCACCCTGCCCGCCACGGCGACGCTCGAGTCAGTCGCTGCCGCCGCATCGGCGTTCGAACGGATCAACCCGCCGGCGCAATCGCGGGCCAACTTCGAAGCGGCGCTGGGGCGTTGGCCATTGGACTTCGTGCTGCAGTTCGGACTGGGCAACGCGGCCTATCGCAGCCGCGACTTCAGCGGCGCGCGTGTCGCGTTTGCCGCGGCGACGTCCCTGCGGCCAGATTCCGCGGCCGCATGGAACAACCTCGCGCTGAGCTTGCTTGAACTTGGCGAACTCGATCAGGCAACGGATGCCGCCCGGCGCGCCCAATCGCTGGACTCGTCGTTTGCCGCTGCGGTCGCCGAGACGATCGTGGCGATCGAGGCCGCCCGCGCCCGCCAGCGGCCAGGCGGCGGCTAGCGCGCTGCTTCAGAACTCCCCGCGGTACTCTCCGCGTGCCGGATAGTCCTTGGCCACCGCGAAGTCGATGGCGGCGAGCAGCTCGTCGAAATGGGGGCGCGCGAACGGCATGGTCTGCCATGAACCGTAATAGAGCGTGCCGTCGGCGCGCACCAGGAAGACCCCGGGCTCGGCGAATCGCGCCGGCTCCTCGATTCCGATCGACGTCCGGCCCCGGCCTTCCGAGATGAACAGCCCCCACTCGCGGGCACTGGCGAGCGCCAGGCCGTAGCCGATGCGCAGTTCGCTCGCCTTGATCTTCTCGGCCATCTGGCGCGCACGCTCCTCGCCATCAGTGCTGATCGCGATCAGCGTCACCCCGCGGGCGGCGAATTCCTCGGCATAAGTACCCAGCTCGATCAGGTACTTGGCGCAGATCGGGCAGTGCAGTCCGCGATAGAAGACCGCCAGCGAGAAGACCTCGGGCGCGTCGGCGGCCAGGTCGAAATTCCCGTGCGATACGGTCGGCACCCGCAGTGTCGGCACCGGTTGGCGTGGCATTAGCATCGTGCGCCCTCCAGCCAAAATCCCATGTTAGCCGCATCGGCGCGGGCTTGCGACCCGCGACCGCGGCAACACTTTCAGACCAGGTCGCCCAGCTCGCCGTGCAGCTGCTCGATCTGCGCCATCCGGTGACGGGCGGCGTCGCCCAGTTCCCGCGCCACCTGGGTGACCAGGAAGTTGAGCAGGCTGATCGCCGCGGCGTAGCTGTCGAGCATCGAGGCGCCGCGACAGTGGCAGGTGAGCGTCCAGTCGGCCCGCAGCGCACCGGCGGTGCCGGTGAGATCGGTGACGTACAGGACCCGCGCGCCGGTTCCATGGACGGCCTCGAGCGCCGCCTGGAAGGTCTGGACGCGGCGGCGAAACCCGACCGCGACCACCAGGTCCTCGGAGTCCAGCCCGACCAACCCTCCGGCGAGAGTCTCGGCAACCCGCGGCAGCAGCTCGACCCCGGGCCGCAACAGCGCCAGCTGCGAACTGGCGTAGGCGGCCAGCAGGTGACTGTTGCGATAGCCGATGAAGACCACCCGGCGCGCCCCGCCGAGCGCCGCGATCACCGCCCCAAGGTCGACCGCCGCCAGCGCATCGGCGGTCGCGCCGAGCAGTTCGATATCGGCGGCCACGTGTCCTTCCAGCGCCAGGTGCGGCGTCGACGCCTGGTTCGACCCGTGTTCGAGATAGAACGGCGAACCCCAGAGCTGTTCGCGGCGCACCTCGTTGCGCACCTCGGCATAGCTGTCGTAGCCGAGCCGCCGAAAGCAGCGGGTGACAGTCGCCTTGGATGCGCCGGCCAGCTGGGCCAGCTCGGTGGCCGAATGCGTCGCCAGCCGACCCGGGAACGCCAGGATCAGATCGGCAACCGCCCGCTCCCCCGGCGAAAGGGCCGCGTAGCGCTCGCGTACCCGCACCGCCAGGCTGGACAATTTGGCGCCGGGGTGCGCCCTGCTGCGGGGACGCGCGAGCGCGGACCCCGCCGCTCCCGGCCGCTGGGCGGGCTCGTCGTCAGCGCGCAGAGACTCGTCGTTGTCGCCTGTCAATCAGTTCTCCATTATCCTTGGGTAAGGCGCCGATGAAACTAGCGTTTCAAGTATAGTTGTGCTGAAATCAGCGGTACAGAACTGAATCGCGTTACGGGGCCAGCCGCCATCGGCGAACAGGACTGCGGCGGCTCATCGCCTGAACAGGGAGTTGTCCCGGATGTCTGAAATCGCAGAACTGCCCGGTCCGGCGCGATTCGCCGCCAGCGCGGCCGAGCGCCTCACCTGGTTTGTTGACCGCGTTTGCGTGGCGCTGCTCGTCTTGCTGATCCTCGACGTCTGGCTCGGAGTGATCGTGCGTTACGTCTGGCCGCTGCCGCTGACGTTCACCGAGGAGCTGGCGCGTTACCTGATGATCTGGCTCGCGCTGCTGGCAGTGTCCTCGTGCATCGGCCGGCGCGAACATATCGGGGTCCAGTTCATCTTCGCAATGCTGCCCGTGCCGGTGGCGCGCGTGATGCTCGGGGTCATCGACGTGCTCGGTATCGCCTTCTTCCTGTTCCTGTGCTTTTACGGACTCGGCATGGTGGAACGCGGCGCCAAGACCTTCACCATGATCTATGGCATGTCCAAGGGCCTGCCGTTCGCCGCGGTGCCAGTCGGCGCCGCCCTGGCAGCGATCCAGCTCGCCTTCGTGGCGGTACGCGACCAGGCGCGCCTCGCCCAGGATCCCAACGCGATCATCTACCCATGACACTGGTTGCCGTCGTTTTCTTCGTGCTGCTCCTGGTGGGGATGCCCATCGGCTACGTGCTGGGCATCGCCGGTGCGGTCGGGATGTGGACCATCGATCCGAGCGGGCGCTTCTTCGCGATGGCGCCGGAGCGTTTTTTCGCCGGACTCGACCTGTTTACCTTCCTGGCGATGCCGTTCTTCATCTTCGCCGGTGAAGTGATGAACCGCTCGGGCATCACCGATCGCCTGATCGGCTTCGCCGACGCGCTGGTCGGCTACCTGCGCGGCGGCATGGCGCACTCGACCATGGTCGCCTCGGTGCTGTTTGCCGGCCTCACCGGTGCGGCCACCGCCGACGCCGCGGCGTTCGGCAACACGCTGGTGCCGGCGATGGTCAAGAAGGGCTATAGCCGCCCGTTCGCCAACGCGGTAGTGGCCGCCGGCTCGATCATCGGGCCGACCATCCCGCCGTCGAACCTGATGGTGATCTACGGTTCGCTGATGGGCGTCTCGATCGCGGGCCTGTTTGCCGCGGGGATCCTCCCGGGACTGCTGATCTGCCTGATCTGCATGGCGCTGATCGCCGCCTTCGGGCGCCGCTGGAAGCTGCCCAAGGAGGGCAGTCGGCCGAGCCTGCGGCGGATCCTGTTCGCGTTCAAGGACGGCTTCGCGGCGCTGATGATGCCGGTCATGATCCTGGGCGGCATCCTGGGCGGGATCACGACTCCGACCGAGGCCGCCGCCATCGCGGTGGCCTACGCGCTGCTGATGGGCATGGTGGTCTATCGCAAGGTGACCTGGAAGGATCTGTTCGAGATGCTGGTGCGCACTTCGCGGATTACCGGCATCGTCTTCCTGATCATCGCATCGGCCTCGATTCTTGGCTGGTGGATGACGTTCAACCAGATTCCGCAGGCCATCGCGGCCTTGTTCCTGTCGATATCCGAGAACCCCGCGGTCGTGATCGCACTGATCCTCTCGATGCTGCTGCTGCTCGGGATGTTCATGGACATCAACGCGATGCTGATCATCCTGGCGCCGGTGCTCGCGCCGCTGACGGTGACGATCGGCATGAACCCGGTGCACGCCGGCGTGATGATCGTGCTCGCGCTCAACATCTCGCTGATGACGCCGCCGGTAGGCGCATGTCTGTTCGTGCTGGCTTCGGTGACCGGCGAGAAGATCGAGAACATCGCGCGCGCGCTCTGGCCGTTCATCATCGCGGAAGTGGGAATTCTGTTCGCGGTGGCGTACTGGCCGGCGCTGACGATGTACGTGCCGCGCCTGCTGGGCCTGGCGGAGTGAGGCCAGGCGCAGCCAGACCCCGATTTTGGCAGGGTCGAAACTTATTGTGGTACCACTAGACGGTTCACCTTTACAGCTGCTTTGATAGGAGATGTTGCAATGTTTACTTTGAGAAAGTTCACGCTCGCAGTTGCCGCCACGGCAATCGCGGCCGCCGTCGGCGCTTCGCCGGCCTTTGCGGAAAAAACCCTGCGTCTGTCGCACCTCAACCCTGACAATCCGTTCGACAGCGCCTCGGGCGCGATGGTGGCGGTGTTCAAGAACCTGGTCGAGACCGGCACCAACGGCAGCGTCAAGGTCCAGATCTTCGCCAACGGCCAGCTGGGCAAGGACAACGAGGTTATCCAGCAGGTTCGTGACGGCATCGTCGAATCGACGATTTCCTCGTCGGGCGGCCTGGCCCAGCATTACAAGACGGTCGGCGTCTTCGACCTCCCGTTCGCGTTCCCCAACATCACGATCGCCAACCGGGTCATCGATCTTGACAGCGACTTCGGCAAGAAGCTGACCGCCGACATCAGCGCCAAGACCGGGCTCAAGACCATCGGCCTGCTCGACTCGGGCGGCTACTTCGAGATCAGCAACTCCAAGCGCCCGATCAAGACCCTGGCTGACATGCAGGGCCTGCGCATCCGCACCATGACGCTCCCGACCCACGAGGCGATCATCAAGTCGCTCGGCGGCGTGCCGACCGCGCTGCCCTGGGCCGAGGTCTACACCGCGCTCCAGACCGGCGTCGCCGACGGCCAGATGAACCCGGTGCCGATCATCGCCTTCGCCAAGTTCGACGAAGTGCAGAAATACCTCTCGATCACCAACCATGTGCTCACGCCGTATTTCTGGTTCATCAACGCCAAGTTCTACAACAGCCTGACGCCGGAAGAGCGCAAGGTCATCGACCAGGCGGCTGAAACTGCGGTGGGAGCGGGCCGCGGGATCTCGCGGATCATCGAATCCTCCACCGAGAAGGGCCTGCCCAAGCTCGGCAAGAAGATGATGGTCAACACGATCGCGCCGGCTGAGATTCAGAAGTTTGCCGCTGCGGCGCAACCGGCCGTGCGCAAGATCATCGAGGAGCAACTGGGCGCCGATGGCGTTGCGATGCTCAATGCGATGCAGGCCGACATCAAGAAGTACTCGTACTGATCCCAGTACATCCGCCCGGCGCGCTGCGGCGCGCCGGGGCCGGTAGCGATCAACGCGCCGGAGAGAGACGAACATGACCAAGGAAAGCAGGCCGTCGAGCGCATTGCGGATCGACGGCCAGCGCCTTGTCGCCCGGCTCGAGGAGCTGGCGGCAATCGGCGCCACCGAAAACGGCGGTTGCTGCCGCCTGGCACTCAGTGACGACGACCGGCGCGGCCGCGACCTCGTGGTTGGCTGGATGCGCGAACTCGGCCTCGCGGTGTCGATCGACCCGATCGGCAACGTCTTTGGCCGGCGCGCCGGCAGTGCTGCCGACGCCGAGCCGGTGATGACCGGCTCGCACATTGACACCGTGCGCACCGGCGGACGCTATGACGGCAACCTGGGCGTGCTCGGCGGCCTCGAGGTGGTAGCCGCGCTCAACGATGCCGGAGTCACCACCCGCCGCCCGCTGGTAGTGGCCTTCTTCACCGACGAGGAAGGGGCGCGCTTCGCGCCCGACATGCTCGGTTCGCTCACGCACGTCGGCGGACTGGCGCTCGCGCCAGCGCTGGCCACGGTCGCGATCGACGGCAAGGTGCTGGGCGAGGAACTGGAGCGGATCGGCTACGCCGGCAAGTCAGCGCTCGGCGAGCCGCGCGCCCATGCCTTCGTCGAACTGCACATCGAGCAGGGCCCGGTCCTCGACATCGAGGGGGTGAGCATCGGCGCGGTCGAGAACCTGCAAGGCATCTCGTGGCAGGAGATCGAGATCGTCGGCCAGTCCAACCATGCCGGCACCACCCCGATGCGACTGCGCCACGATGCCGGCTACTGCGCCGCGGCGATCGCCCATTTCGTGCGCGACCTGACGCGCGAGATGAAGGGCGACCAGGTCGGCACGGTCGGCAAGATCGACCTCTATCCGAATCTCATCAACGTGATCGCAGCCCGCGCGACGCTCACGGTCGACCTGCGCAACACCGACGAAAAACTGCTGCTCGCAGCCGAGGCCCGGCTCGCGGCCTTCCTGCTGCAACTGGCCAGGGTCGAAGGAGTCGAGATCAGCACCCGCAGCCTGGCGCGCTTCGAGCCGGTGAGTTTTGACCAGGGCGTGGTCGCGACCATCGAGGCGGTGGCTGCGCGGCTCGGCTACAGCCAGCGCCGGATGACCTCGGGCGCCGGCCACGACGCACAGATGCTGTCCCGGGTCTGCCCGGCAGCGATGATCTTCGTCCCGAGCATCAAGGGAATCAGCCACAATCCGGCTGAAGACACCGCCGCTGCCGACCTCGAGGCCGGCGCCAATGTGCTGCTTCACACCCTGCTTGAACTAGCTTCCCGGGAGTAACGGAAACATGACCCGCATTGTCACGGTTGGCGCCGCCCAGCTCGGCCCGATAGCCCGAGCCGAATCCCGCACCCAAGTCGTCGCCCGGATGATCGAGCTGATGAGGCAGGCGAAATCGCACGGCTGCGACCTGGTCGTCTATCCCGAGCTGGCGCTCACCACCTTCTTCCCGCGCTGGTACTTCGAGAGCCAGGAGGAAATCGACTCCTTCTTCGAGCGCGAGATGCCCGGTCCGGAGACCAGGCCGCTGTTCGACGCCGCCCGCGCAATGGCGATCGGCTTCTACCTCGGCTACGCCGAGATCACCGAAGAAGAGGGCCGGGTGCGGCACTTCAACACCTCGATCCTGGTCGACAAGGCCGGTGCCATCAAGCTCAAGTACCGCAAGATCCACCTTCCCGGTCATGCCACCCACGAACCGTGGCGGCGCTTCCAGCACCTTGAGAAGGGCTACTTCGAGACCGGCAACCTCGGGTTCGGCGTGGCGCGCGCCTTCGACGGGGTAATGGGAATGGCGATCTGCAACGACCGGCGCTGGCCCGAGACCTATCGGGTGATGGGCCTGCAGGGCGTGGAGATGGTGATGATCGGTTACAACACCCCGGTGCACAATCCGCCCGCCCCCGAGCACGACAGCCTCTCGCACTTCCACAACGAACTGGTGATGCGCTCCGGGGCCTACCAGAACGGCACCTGGGTGGTCGGCGTAGCCAAGGCCGGCAACGAGGAGGGTGTCGACCAGATCGGCAATTCGATCATCGTCGCGCCCTCGGGCGAAATCGTCGCTGCCTGCACCACCACCGGCGACGAGCTGGCGATCGCACGCTGCGACCTCGACCTGACCCTGTCCTACAAGAACACCACCTTCAATTTCGCCAAGCACCGCGAACCCCAGGCCTATGGCCTGATCGTCGAGCGCAAGGGCGCAGTACCGCCGCCGCTGGAGTAATCACGGCCGGCGCTCAGCAGCGGGGCCGGCAGCGGTTCAGTGGACGAGGCTGGCGGTCAGCGCCGCCAAGCCGTCCTCGAGATCGGCGATCAGGTCGGCCGGATCTTCCAGGCCGCAGTGCAGCCGCACCAGCGGCCCGCCGCTCCAGACCGCGGCGCTACGCAGCGCCGCGATGCTGCCCGGCATGATCAGGCTCTCGTAGCCGCCCCACGAATAGCCGATCCGGAAGTGCCGGCGCCCCTCACAGAGGGCAACCATCCCCCGGGCAACGCGCGCCGGGTCGATGCCCGCAGCGCCCGGCGCGGCAAACAGCGCCGGGTCGAGCTCAAACGAGAACAGCCCGCTCGAGCCGGTGAAATCGCGCCGCCACAAGTCGTGATTGGGATGCGCGGCGAGCGCCGGGTGCAGTACCCGGCCGACCTCGGGACGCGCTGCCAGCGCCCGCGCGAGCGCCAGGGCGCTCTCCTGGTGACGATGCATCCGCACCTCGACCGTGCGCAGGCCCCGCAGGATCAGGAACGCATCGTCGCCGCCCACGCACATGCCGAGCTCGCGCACCGCACGCCAAAGCGTCGGCCAGTGCTCCTCGCGCACCACGACCGCCCCCATCAGCACGTCCGAGTGGCCGCTCCAGTACTTGGTCAGGGGCAGGATCGAGAGGTCGACACCCCATTCGAAGGGCCGGGCGAAGACCGGCGAGGCCCAGGCGTTGTCGACCATCGAGACGATGCCACGGGAACGCGCCAGCGCCGCGAGAGCGGGCACGTCCTGGACTTCGAAGGTGTAGCTGCCGGGGCTCTCCAGGTAAAGCACGCGCGTGGTGGGACGGATCAGCGCCGCGACCTCGGCGGCCGTGGCCGTGGGGGCGAAGAAGGTAGTCGCAACGCCCAGGCGTTCGAGCATCCCGAGCGCGAACATGCGCGTCGGCCCATAGACCGAGTCGCTCATCAGCAGGTGGTCGCCGGACTTGAGGAAGGCGAGCAGCGCGGTGCTGATCGCGGCCAGGCCCGAGGGCATCAATGCCGCGCGGCAGGCGGCGCCCGCACCCTCGAGCTCCACCAGCGCGTCCATCAGCGCGAAGGTGGTCGGCGTTCCCGAGGTGCCGTAGCTCGCGACGTGGCGCTCGCCGACGCCGGCGCTCGCACCGTGACCGGCCTTGGCGGCAGCTTCGAGCGAGTCGAACAGCACGGTCGAGGCGCGATACACCGGCAGGTTGACGGTGGCGATGGTCTCGTCGAAACGCCGCCCGACGTGGCTAAGCAAGGTGGAAAAGGCCGGTTTGGACATTCGTGCTCCTGGCAGTGCCGCTGAGATACGCTGTGGCGTTGATTATGCCGACATCCGGACCACGCCTGCCGCGCTCGCGCCAGGATTACCCGAGCGATTGACGCGCCCGGCTTGCCACCCTAACATCGCGGCCATGGTTGCCACTGTCTCACAACCCTGGTTCACCCTCGACGTCGTCCTGACGTTCGACTTCCCGCACGCCGGTTAGCCCCGACGGCAGTTTCCCTGAGGTGTAGCGCGCCGCCGGCGCAGCATCTCACCAGACCCCCCAATACGCCGCCGGGCAGCACCACGGGTTCGCACGATTGCGCGCGCCCGTGACGCAGCCCCCGGCCATTGCATTCAGGACGACCAGAAATGAACACCCCGATCAAGCCCGCCGGAAAGGGCGCGCGCCGCATCCCCGAACCATTCCGCATCAAGATGGTCGAGGCCATCCGCCAGACCGACGAACCGGAGCGCCGGGCGGCGCTCGAAGCGGCCGGATGGAATCCGTTCCTGCTGCGCAGCGAAGACGTCTACATCGACCTCATGACCGACAGCGGCACCGGCGCGATGAGCGACTCGCAGTGGGGCGCGCTGATGCGCGGCGACGAATCCTACGCCGGCAGCCGCAGCTTCTACCGCCTCTCCGAAGCCGTCGAGCAGATATTCGGCTACCCCTACACGATCCCCACCCACCAGGGACGCGGCGCCGAACAGATCCTGTTCGGCGAGCTGGTCGCCAGACGGGCCAGCAAGGCGCCGGTGTTCCTGTCCAACTACCACTTCGACACCACCAAGGCGCACGTCGAACTGGCGGGGGGCCAGGCGATCAACACCCTGAACCCCGAGGCGCTGGACACCGCGGCCTACCATGACTGGAAGGGCAATTTCGACCTCGTGGCCCTCGAAGAGCAGATCGGGCGGGCGGGAGCCGAGAACGTCGTGGCGATTATCGCCACCGTCACCTGCAACAGCGCCGGCGGCCAGCCGGTGTCGATGGCCAACCTGCGCTCAGCCTCGGAGATCGCCCGCCGCCACGCGATCCCGCTGGTCATCGACGCCGCGCGCTTTGCCGAGAATGCCTGGTTCATCCGCGAACGCGAAGCCGGCTACGAGGGCGTGTCGATCGCCGAGATCGTGCGCGAGATGTTCGGTTACGGCGACATCTTCACGATGTCGGCCAAGAAGGACGCGCTGGTCAACATCGGCGGGCTGTGCTGCTTCCGGCACGATCCCGAGCTGTTTCGTGCGGTGCAGGTGCGCTGCGTGCCGCTCGAGGGCTTCGTCACCTATGGCGGTCTGGCCGGACGCGACATGGAGGCGCTCGCTACCGGGCTGCGCGAGGGCATGGACGCCAGTTTTCTTGACTACCGGATCGGGCAGGTGGCCTACCTTGGCGAGCGCCTGCGCGCCGGCGGCGTGCCAATCCAGTACCCGACCGGCGGTCACGCGGTATTCGTCGACGCGCGCAAGATGCTGGGGCACATCCCGCCCGAACAGTTTCCCGGGCACGCACTGGCCTGCGAGCTCTACCTCGAAAGCGGCGTACGCTCCTGCGAGATCGGCTCGCTGCTGCTCGGCCGCGACCCGGTTACCGGCGCACAGGAATCTTCGCCCTTCGAGCACCTGCGCCTCGCGATCCCGCGACGGGTCTATACCAACGACCACATGGACTACATCGCCGACGCATTGCTAGCCGTCAACGAGCGCGCCGCGTCGGTGAGGGGCATGGAGTTCACCTACGAACCGCCGGTGCTGCGCCACTTCATGGCGCGACTGCGCTGGCGTCAATAGGCGCCGGCGAAGCGGTGCAGCAAGCGGCGCCTCAGGGCGCCGCGATGTCGGCCGATTTGGTTCTCGGCGGCGGGTCCCAGGATCCTTTGGTGGCCAGGGTCGAGGGGGTGGCGGGCACTGGCTTCGCCACGGCGCTGCCGAGGATTTCCCCCGAGAGCGGATCGTACTGGATCATCGACCGGTGCCGCGAGCGTTGCTCGAGGCGGCGGTAGACGACGAGATAACCGGCGATAAATCCGAGCAACAGCAGGATCTGGGACGGCGTGT
>JAHEMI010000003.1:50296-57156 GCA_024643785.1 Burkholderiaceae bacterium | reverse complement strand
TGGCGCGCGAGCAGGTCGACGTCATCATCTCGGACCAGCGCATGCCGGGCATGACCGGAGTCGACTTCCTGCGTCGCGTCAAGGCCATCCACCCCGACACCGTGCGGGTGGTGCTCTCCGGCTACACCGATCTGAGCTCGATAACCGAGGCCATCAACGAGGGCGCGATCTACAAATTCCTGACCAAACCATGGGACGAGTCGCTGCTACTGGCGAATATCGATGCGGCCTTCCAGCAAAAGGACATGATCACCCAAACCCGCAGGCTCGACGCGCAGCTCATGGCCAGCAACAGCGAACTGGCGCGCCTCAACTCCCGCCTCGAAGAGGCGCTGGCCAGCCAGCGCGAACACATTGAACGCAGTGAGGTGGCGCTGGCGCTGATCCGCGAGGGACTGGAACTGGTCCCGCTGCCGATCATCGGCACCGACGCCGCCGGCTGTGTCGCGTTTGGCAACGCCGCGGCCTCGAACCTGTTCGGGGCCAACGGGGCCGTGCTGGGAGTGCGCATCGAACAGTTGCTGGGGCAGGCCGCGGCGAAGCCCGAAGGATTCATTGCCGCCAACGGCGCCTGCTACCGGCTCGAGCGCCGCGCCATGGGCCGTTCGCCGACTTCGTCGGCCGGCGAACTGTTCGTGTTCACGCCAACGACGTCCTGACGCACACTGCACACACCATGATTCAACTACTTTGACCCGGCACTCAAGCCCGAAGGGACCATGATGGACACCAGCTTCGAAAACTCCGAAGAAAAGTTCCGCAGCCTCGCCGACACCATGCCGGCAGCGCTCTTCGTCCACCGCGGCGAGAAGTTCATCTACGTTAACGCCGCAGCCGAGCGGATGATCGGGGTCACGCGCGAGGAGTTGCTCGAGATCGGTTTTTGGGAAATCGTCCGCCCCGCCAACCAGGAACTCTGGCGCAACCGGGGCCGCGCCCGTCTCGCCGGAAACGTGGAACCGCGCATCTACGAATACCTGCTGGTGGGCCGAAACGGTACTGAGCACTGGTGCGAATGCCATGCTGCGAGGATCGACTACGACGGCGCACCGGCGGTGCTGCTGACCGCTACCGACATTACCGACCGCAAACAGGCCCAGGAAGAACTGCGCCAGGCCCATGAACAGCTGGAGATCCGCGTCAACGAGCGTACCGCCGAGTTGGGTCAGGCACAGGCGCAATTGTTGCAGTCCGAGAAACTGGCTTCGATCGGCCAGCTCGCTGCCGGCGTCGCCCACGAGATCAACAACCCGATTGGCTACGTGCAATCGAACCTGGCGACACTGGGTCGCTATGTCGAGGATATATTCAGCGCGTTCGCTGCCTACGCCGAAATCGAGAAGCGATGCGCATCGCAGCCTGAACTCGCCCGCGAACTGCAAAGAGTGCGCGCTGACGCCGACATCGAGTTCCTTCTCGAAGACATTCCGCAATTGATGAAGGAGAGCGCCGAAGGCATAACCCGGGTGCGCCAGATCGTTGCCGATCTCAAGGACTTCTCGCGTGCCGATGCCGCGCAGGAATGGGAGTGGGCCGACTTGCACTCCTGCCTCGACAGTACGCTGAACATCGCCCATAACGAGATCAAGTACTGCGCCGAGGTCAAACGCGAATACGGCAAACTGCCACCGGTGCGCTGCCTGCCGTCACAGCTCAACCAGGTGTTCCTCAACCTCCTGGTGAACGCCGGGCACGCGATCGAGAAACCACCTGGGATCATAACGGTGAGCACTGGCTGCAGCGGCGATGAGGCCTGGGTCGAGATTCGGGATACGGGCAAAGGTATGTCTGCCGAGGTCCAGGCACGTATCTTCGAGCCATTCTTCACTACCAAGGCGGTGGGCAAGGGCACGGGACTGGGACTATCGCTGGCCTATGGGGTAATCGAAAGACACCAGGGCCGGATCGAGGTTGAAAGCACCTTGGGCGTCGGCACGCTCTTCCGCGTCGTCATCCCGGTAGAGCAGCACGACGACTCGGACACATCCGACACGCCGGCGACTGGAGCCGCGACCAGGCTTCAGGAGATGACCGCATGAACACGTCACAGCAACGGGATCCGGGATTGGCTGCGACGCCGGAAGTACCGGTTCAGTCGATCCTGTGCGTCGACGACGAGAGCAATATCCTCAGCGCCCTGCGACGCTTGTTGCGCCCGTACGGTTGGCGGATCGTGACGGCGCAGTCCCCGCTCATGGCCATGGACCTGCTGGTCGCCGATTCGTTCGACCTGATCATTTCCGACATGCGAATGCCCGAGATGGACGGCGCGCAATTCCTCGAGCAGGCGCGCAGCCTGCAGCCAGACGCCATTCGCATCCTGCTCACCGGGCAAGCCGACATCGGGTCCACGGTCGAGGCGATCAATCGCGGCGCGATCTACCGGTTCATCAGCAAACCATGGGACGACCGGCTATTTGTCCTTGAAGTGCGCCGCGCACTGGAGCGCCGGGCGCTCGAGATCGACAAGGCTCGCCTCGAGCAGACCGCCCACCACCAGAACGAGCAGCTGCGCAAGGTTAACCAGGCGCTCGAGGAGCGCGTGCGCGCCCGCACCGCGGAACTCGAGGAAGCCAACGCCACGCTGAACGGCGTCAACGAGCGCCTGCGCAGCGACTTCGTTCATTCGGTGAAACTGCTCGCCAGCCTGATCGAAATGCGCGACCGGTCATTGACCGGACATTCGCGCCGGGTTGCAGAGCTCGCCCGCAAGATCGCCGCCGCGCTGGGGGTGGATCGCAACACGATCCAGGACCTGGTCTATGCCGCCCTGCTCCAGGACATCGGCAAGATCGGCTGGCGTGACCAGCTGTTGCACACCCCGGAGGCGCTGATCGCCGACGCCGACCTGGCCGAGGCCAGGCGTCACCCGATCAAGGGCGAGGCCGCGATGATGGGCCTGGCTGGACTGCGCAGTGCAGCTGCCATGGTGCGTTCGCACCGCGAACGATTCGACGGCGGCGGCTACCCGGACGCTCTCGCGGGCGATGAGATACCGCTGGGCGCACGCATCCTGGCCGTGGCCAAGGACTTCGACGCCGTCCAGGTCGGGACGATGATCGACGAACATCTCAGCCCAGGCGAGGCCTTGCGCTTCATCGAGGAGCGCATCGGCACCAGTTATGAGCCGATGGTGGCCGCGGCGCTGCGCGAGGTGCTGACAATACCGCCTGAGGAAGTCGACGAACAGGTCGAATGCGCCCCGGCCGAGAGCGAACTCTCACCCGAGCAACTGCGCCCGGGGATGACGCTCAGCCGTGACCTGGTAAGTCCGGAAGGATTCTTGCTGCTCGCCGCCGAGGAACACTTGAGCGCCCGGCATATCGAGCACCTGGTCGCCTACGCCGGCGTCGAAGGGCAGCCGGTGCGGGTCTGGGTCCACCCCGATAACTGACAGTTCCGGGGCAGTTGCCGCGGCACGCGACTTTCGTCGCCAGCGCTAGCGCGGGTGGTCGAGCGCCAGAAACTCGTTGCGCAGCGCCGAATTGGTCAGCAGTCCGCCCAGCATTGCCGAAGTCGTGGTCTCTTCCCCGATCGCGCGAATCCCCCGGCTCTCCATGCACAAGTGACGGCAGCGAATGATCACGCCGACTGCGATCGGGTCGAGATGAGTCATCATGGCATCGGCGATCTGCCGCGTCAGCCGTTCCTGGACCTGGAGTCGCTTGGCAAAGACGTCAACCACGCGGGTCAGCTTGGAGAGTCCGACGATGCGCTGGTTGGGCACGTAGCCGATGGTGGCGGTGCCGAAGAACGGCGCCAGGTGGTGCTCGCAGTGGCTGTACACCGGGATGCCCCGCACCACGATCAGCTCGTTGTATTCCTCGGCCCCATCCTCGAACACGGTCAGCAGTTCGGCCGGATCCTGCTTGTAGCCCGACATCCAGTGCTGCCAGGCGCGTTCCAGCCGCCGCGGCGTGTCGCGCAGTCCGGGCCGGTCGGGGTCGTCGCCGAGGCTGCTCAGGAGCCGCCGCCAGTCGACGGTGTCGAAGGGGCGATCTTCCCGGGAATCACTCATGGCTGCTCCTTTAGTGGTGCCGACTGCCCGACTCGAACGGGCGACCTACCGCTTACAAGGCGGTTGCTCTACCAACTGAGCTAAGCCGGCTACTTGATCCTGGTCAGTTTCGGTTTGCCGCGACCGCGCGGCCGCGGCGGCGGCAGGTCGTCGCCGCGATCCTTGCCGGACACTTCTTCCGGTGGCGGCGGTGAGTCCACGCTGCGCAGCGTCTGGCTGCCCTCGGCTTTAGGTGCCGGTTGCTCGTCGGCGCCGGCTTCCGGCGCAACGGTCGCGACATCGTCGATCTCGAAGGCCATGCCATGGCCGCTCTCGCGCGAATAGATCGCGCTGACGCGTTCGACCGGAACCCGCAGTTCACGTGCGACCCCGCCGAATCGCGCCTGGAACTCGATCCATTCGTTGCCAAACACCAGCCGGTTGGTCGCCGACCCGGCCACGTTGAGCACGATCTCGCCGTCATGGACGTGTTCGCGCGGCACCAACGTGTGTTCATCGACCGAAACCGCCAGGTAGGGCGTGTAGCCGTTGTCGATGCACCACTCGTTGATGGCGCGGATCAGGTAGGGCTTGGTCGAAGTCGGTTCCATCGAATCCCCATTGGTGGCGCCGCGGCTGGTGAGCCGTTCACTGGTTCCGGGCGCGGCGCCCAAGGGCAGAGATCAGCGGCGCATCACCTTTTCCGAAGGTGTCAGCGCCTCGATGAAGGCGGGGCGGGAGAACAGGCGCTCGGCATAGCGCAACAGCGGCGCGGCGCTCTTGGGCATTTCGATGCCATAGTGGTCGAGACGCCAGAGCAGCGGCGCAATCGCGACGTCGAGCATCGAGAACTCGTCGCCCAGCATGTGCTTGTTCTTGATGAATATCGGCGAGAGCTGGGTCAGGCGGTCCCGGATCTGGGTGCGCGCCTGCTCGATCAGCTTGGCCGAGTCACGGGTCTGGTCACGGCGCTCGAGCTGCTGGACGTGCGCGAACAACTCACGCTCGAAATTGAACAGGAACAGCCGGGCGCGCGCCCTCATCACCGGGTCGGCCGGCATCAGCTGCGGATGCGGGAAGCGTTCGTCGATGTACTCGTTGATGATGTTCGACTCGTACAGGATCAGGTCCCGTTCGACCAGGATCGGCACCTGGCCATAGGGATTCATGATCGAGATGTCCTCCGGCTTGTTGTACAGGTCAACGTCGCGGATCTCGAAATCCATCCCCTTCTCGAACAGCACGAAACGGCAGCGCTGGCTGAACGGGCAGGTAGTGCCGGAATACAGAACCATCATGGCGGGTATTTCCCCTATCTCTTGGAATCTCGGTAGAGGCGCGATTCTACTCGCCCCACCGGTTGTTGAGCTATGAACGCCGGCGTCACTAGTGGACGTCCCTCCAGTACACCCGGTTGAGATTCCAGGCTGCGGCAGCGAATATGGCCAGGAACAGCAGCACCCAGACCCCGACCCTGGTCCTGGTGTTTGCGCTCGGGTCGGCCATGTAGGTCAGGTAGGCGACCAGGTCGCCAACCGCGGCGTCATACGAGGCGGCGTCGAGCATGCCCCCTTGCGCGGCACCGAACTTGATCGTGCGGCCGTGCTCGCCGCCGTGCCCGGTGACCTGCTCGGTCTTCTCGCTCGACACGCCGTTGCGGTCGTAGCTGGTCGAAACGCGCACGGTACCGGTGACCTTGCCGGTGGTCGCGTCCTTGAGCGCCATCATCTCCTCGATGGTGACGCCCCTCTCCCCCTGGAGTTCCCAGAACACGTGCGGCATGCCGACGTTGGGGAACAGCGCGTTGTTCCAGCCGGTTGGCCGGCTGGCGTCACGGTAGTAGGAACGAAGATAGGTGTAGAGCCAGTCGGCGCCGGAACCGCCACCGGAGGCGCGGGCCCGGGCGATCAGCGACAGGTCGGGTGGTGTCGCGCCGAACCACTCCTTGGCGTCGGCTGGCGCCATCGCGACCTTCATCTGCTCGCCAACCTTCTCTCCGGCCAGCATCAGGTTGGCACGGATCTGCTCTTCGGTGAGACCGATGTCGGTGAGCCGGTTGTAGCGCATGACTGCCGCCGAGTGGCAGTTCAGGCAGTAATTCACGAACAGCCTGGCGCCGTTTTGCAGGGCGGCCTGGTCGTTGAGTTTCGCGGTCGGGAAACGGTCGAGTGGGAAACCGGCTTCGCTCGCCCCGGCCGGGAACGGCAGTATCGTCGCAACGGCCAGCAAGGCCGCCATCACTGCCTGGCGCATCGAATTTTTCATCATCTCCATCTTTCTCCAGTGCACGTTCGCGCGGGCGGGATCAATGTGCCCGAAAGACCACGCGCTCTGGGATCTCCTTGAAGGACCCCATCTTGCTCCACCACGGCATCAGCAGGAAGAACCCGAAATAGCACAGCGTCGCGATCTGCGAGAGCAGGGTGCCGACCGGCGAAACTGGCTGGACGCCAAAGAAGCCGAGAGTCACGAACACGACCACGAACAGTCCCAGCATGACCGAGTGCCAGCGCGGGCGATAGCGGATCGACTTGGCGGGGCTGCGATCGAGCCAGGGCAGCGCGAACAGGATCATCACTGCCGAGAACATCGCGACCACACCCCAGAACTTGGCGTCGATGACGAAGAAGCCAGCCGTCAGCACGACCGTGATGGCCACGGTTGCAACCTTGGCCAGGAGGTGCCGCGAGGTGAGCAGCACCAGCACCGTGTAGGCGCCGAAGAACGGGATCAACCAGCGGAACATGAACTCGTCGGTGATCGCGCGCAGGATTGAATAGAACGGCGTGAAGTACCAGACCGGCGCAATGTGCGCGGGGGTCTGCAGCGGATTGGCCGGATAGAAGTTGTTGTACTCGAGGAA
>JAHEMI010000003.1:0-50196 GCA_024643785.1 Burkholderiaceae bacterium | reverse complement strand
ACGACGACAAAGAATGCCGACGCGCCGGTCGAGTGGAGGTAGCGGATCAGCCAGCCCCACGGCACGTCGCGCATGATGTACTCGACCGACTGGAACGCAAGCGCCGAATCGGGCTTGTAGTGCATCGTCAGGAAGATGCCGGTGGCGATCTGCAGTCCCATGACCACCATCGCCAGCACGCCGAAGAAGTACCAGAAGTTGAAGTTCTTCGGAGCGTAGTACTCCGACATGTGCTCCTTGAACATCTTCGTCAGCGGGAAACGCTGATCGATCCAGCCCATCAGGCCGGTGGTCTCCACTTGATTTTCCTGCGCCATCTTGATGTCCCTCGGATCAGGTCTTGGGTGCTGCCCCGGTCAGCGTTCCTGCGCTGTCCCGGCACAGACCCAGGTGGTCAGGCCTTGTCGTCGCTGCCGATGATCAGGCGCGTATCAGACACATATTTGTATGGCGGCACCGGGAGATTGTCCGGCGCCGGCTTGTTCTTGAATACCCGTCCGGCGAGATCGAAGGTAGAGCCGTGGCATGGGCACAGAAACCCCCCCTGCCAGTCGTCGGGGAGCGAAGGCTGCGCTCCCGGGGTGAGCCGATCGCTGGGCGAACAGCCGAGATGCGTGCAGATGCCGACCACCACGAGATATTCGGGCTTGATCGAACGGTACTCGTTGCGGGCATATTCGGGGGTGTTGTTGGGATCCCGTACCGATTTGGGATCGGCAACCGCGTCGTCGGTCTTCTTGAGCGAGGCGAGCATTTCGGTGGTGCGGCGCAGGATCCAGACCGGCTTGCCGCGCCACTCGACGCGCTTGAGTTCGCCGGGCTGGATCTCGCCGATTTCCACTTCGACCGGCGCGCCCGCCGCCCGTGCCCGCTCCGAGGGGGCGAAAGTGCTCACGAACGGCACTGCCGCCGCGACGCCGCCCACGGCGCCGATGGCGCACGTGACTCCAATCGCCGTACGCCGGGAGGAGTCGACCTTCTGTTCCGAATCACCCATCGTTGCGTTCCCGCTGATTGATACAACCCTAAATCGTAGCCTGTTCCACCGTACCCGTTGATTTCACAAGGGTTTGGGGGTCGCGCCAGGATTGCGCCGAATTGGCCCAACCGGCCCACTGTACCGGAGCGGGCATACCGATTTCAAGCCTTGGCACCGCCGCGGCCGCGCGGCAGCGCAAATTCACGCCGGATTGTCGTCGTCGACGAACCCGTGCCAGACGCCCAATTGTGCGGCGACCGCCTCGCCTAGTGCCTGGACGCCATAGCGTTCCGTGGCGTGATGGCCGGCCGCGAAATAGACGATCCCGGCTTCGCGCGCCAGGTGGGTGGTGCGCTCCGAGATCTCGCCGCTGACAAAGGCGTCCGCCCCGAGCGCTATTGCCTCCTCGATCTCATCCTGGGCGGCCCCGGTGCACCACATCAGCCGCCGGATCGGGCGCTCGCGCGCGCCGACCACCAGGGGTGAGCGCCCGAGTCGCTGGCGCAAGCTGGTCGCGAGCGAGCGGGCGCTGACGCTGCGCTCCAGCTCGCTGATCGACAGCAGGCCGTAGCGCCCTGCCCGGGCATCTACCCGCCAGCCCATCACCCGCGCCAGGCAGGCGTTGTTGCCGAGCTCCGGATGGGCGTCGAGCGGCAGGTGGTAGGCGAAGAGGCTGATGCCATGTTCGATCAGCAGCCGCACCCGCCGGAACCGCAACCCGGTGAGGCGCTGGTCGTCGCCGCGCCAGAACAGCCCGTGATGCACCAGCAGCGCATCGGCACGCAAGGCAGCAGCGCGCCGAATCGCCGCGGCGCTGGCGCTAACCGCGCTTACCAGCCGGTGCACCTGCGGCTTTCCTTCCACCTGCAAGCCGTTTGGGCAATAATCCTCGAAGGAGCCAGGCTCCAGAATTTGGGCAAACGCCGCCTCCAGCGCCGCACTCGGCACCACCGCCACACTGACATCCCGGTTCTTCGTCGTCATGCTAAGAAAGCTCTGGTTGACCTTCGCACAAGCCGTCGCGGTCGCGCTGGCGGTGTTGCTCGTCGTCACCAGCTTTCGCCCGCAATGGTTGCCGGCGCGCCCCTGGCCTGCCTGGGTACCGGCGAGCTGGTCGCCGCAATCCAGCAGCGGCCGCCAGCAAGCCATTCTGTCATATAGCGCAGCGGCGCAGCGGGCGACGCCCTCGGTGGTCAACATCTTCACCAGCAAGGAGCTCGAGGAGCCCGACTATCCGCCCGGCAACGATCCACGCTTCAGGCGCTTTTTCGGGGAGCAGTATGCCCAGCCCCAACCGACCTACAGCCTCGGCTCCGGGGTAATCGTCTCGAGCGACGGGCTGATTCTCACCAATCATCATGTCGTCGAGTCGGCCGACGAGATCGAGGTGCTGCTCTCCGACGGCCGCCGCGCCAGGGCCAGCGTGGTCGGCAGCGATCCCGATACCGACCTGGCGGTGTTGCGGGTCGATATCCGCGAACTCCCGGCGATCGCGTTCGGCAAGTCCGAGGACGCCAAGGTCGGGGATGTCGTGCTGGCCATCGGCAACCCCTTCGGCGTGGGCCAGACGGTGACGATGGGCATCATCAGCGCGCTCGGCCGCAGCCAGCTGGGGATCAACACCTTCGAGAACTTCATCCAGACCGATGCCGCGATCAATCCCGGCAACTCGGGCGGTGCGCTGGTCGACGCCGACGGCCGGCTGCTGGGCATCAACACCGCGATCTATTCGCCCAGCGGCGGCTCGCTGGGAATCGGTTTCGCCACCCCGGCGAGCAGCGCGTTGCACGTGATGGAACAGCTCGTCCGCGACGGCGCGGTGACCCGCGGATTCATCGGCGTCGAGCCGCAGGATCTGACACCGGAACTGGCCGAGGCCTTCCAGTTGCCGCGCAACGAAGGCGCGGTGATCGCCGGCCTGGTGCGCGACGGCCCGGCGGAACGCGCCGGGGTCCGGATTGGCGACATCCTGGTCGCGGTCAACGACGTGGCGGTAAAGAACACCACCGCGATGCTCGACACGATCGCCAAGCTCTCGCCGGGCGCCACCGTAACCTTCCGGTTCATCCGCGACAACAAGCAGATCGATATCAGGATCGTGGTCGGCAAGCGGCCGCGGCCGCAGGAATTGCCGCCGCGCTAGGTGTGCGCGGTGCCGGCGGCTCAAGCCTCGCTGGATTCCTCTTCGACAGGCGGCGCAGCGCTGCGTGCCGTGACGAAACGCCCGAACACCATGCCCAGTTCGTAGAGCAGGCACAGCGGCACGGCCAGCATGAACTGCGAGATGACATCGGGCGGGGTGAGCACCGCCGCGACCACGAAGGCGGCGACGACGACGTAGCGCCGTGCGGCCTTCATCTGCGCGACGTTTACCAGCCCGGATTTGATCAGCAGCATCTGCACCACCGGAACCTCGAAGGTCAGGCCGAAACCGAAGAAGATCGCCAGCGTGAAGTCCCAGTACTTCTGCAGGTCCTGGAGGGTTTCGGCGCCAGTGCGCGCCGACATCATGATGAAGAACTTGTAGGCGGCCGGGAGCACGAAGGTATACGCGAAGGCGATGCCGACCAGCAGGAAGAACACGCTCGAGACGATCAGCGGCAGCGCAAAGCGGCGCTCGTGATCGTAGAGACCGGGCGCGACAAACGCCCACGCCTGATAGAGGATCCACGGCAGGGCCAGCAGCACGGCCGACATGAACGACACCTTGGTCAGGGTGAAGAAGGCGCCGGCCTGGTCGGTGAAGATCGGCCGGCTGCCAGCTGGCAGGGCCTGGTACAGCGGCAGCGAGAGAAACTTCATGATCTCGCCCGAGAAATAAAAGCAGACCGCGAACAGCACCAGCACCACGACCAGCGACTTGACCAGGCGGTCGCGCAGCTCCACCAGGTGCGAAAAGAAGCTCTCCTGATCGCTCATAGGTGCGCCTGGCGCTGCGGCAGTTTGCGTCGTTTGCGCCCGCGCTCGGCGTCACGCTCCTCGCGCCGTTCGCGCAGCCGGTCGCGCGTCTGGCGCACGGCATAGATCGCATTCCAGTCGGTGGGCTGGTATTCAGGCTCGGACTCGGGCTCGGGCTGGCCCTCGACGGCGGCGTTGAGCGAATCCACTTCCTGCTGCACTTCGGCGGCGTTCTTCTCGACCGACTTCTTGAGGTCATGGGCGGCCTCGGTGATTTCGGCCTGCATCCGGCGCAGCTCCTCGATTTCCATGTGCCGGCCGACGTCGGACTTGACGTCATTGACGTAGCGCTGGATCTTGCCGAGCCATTCCCCGGCCTGGCGCGCGACCCTCGGCAGGCGCTCGGGGCCGAGCACGATCAGCGCGACCACCGCCGCGATCACTAGTTCAGAGAAGCCAATGTCAAACATCGGGATTCATAAATGCAAAGAGCGACCAGACCAGGCCGCTCGACCAGGCGGGCCCGGAAGAACCGTGCCCGGGGTGGCGCCACGCTGTCAGTGCTTTTCTTTGGCGTCGACGTCGATGGTCCTTCCGGATTGCGACGCTTCCGACTCTGCCGGTTTATCGGAGACACCTTCCTTCATGCCTTCCTTGAAACCCTTGACGGCGCCGCCGAGATCGCTGCCGATGTTGCGCAGCTTCTTGGTGCCGAACACCAACATCACGATGACCAGCACGATCAGCCAGTGCCAGATACTGAACGAACCCATACTTCAACTCCCTTCTACGTGCGTTTGATTCCCGAACCCAGGGGCTGCGGGCCGCCGATGACATGCATGTGAAGATGATACACCTCCTGCCGCCCGACCCTCCCGTTGTTGACCACCACCCGGAAACCGTCGGTGGCGCCCAGCGACCGGGCCAGTTCCCCGACCCGGCCCATCATCCGCCCCAGCATCCCGGCATGCTCCAGATCGGCGTCATAGAGGTTGTCGAGGTGCATCTTCGGGATGACCAGGAAATGCACCGGCGCGGTCGGATTGATGTCGTGGAAGGCGAGGATCTCGTCGTCCTCGTAGACCTTGCGGCACGGGATCTCGCCGCTGGCAATCCGGCAAAAAAGACATTGGTCGCTGGTGTTCCCCATCTTTCTCAGCTCCTTCAGTCGCGCGCGCGGTCGCGTTCCAGCGCCCGCCGCTGTGCCTTCTCGTCAAGTCCTGACTGGCCCTCGCGCCGCTCGAGTTCGGCCAGCACGTCGGCCGGACGCAAGTCGAAATGGGCGAGCAGGACCATGGTGTGGAACCACAAGTCGGCAGTCTCGGAGACGATCCGCTCCGGCACGCCGTCCTTGGCGGCCATCACGGTTTCAGTCGCCTCCTCCCCGACCTTCTTCAGGATCGCGTCGGTCCCGCGCTGAAACAGCCGCGCGACGTAAGAACTGTCCGGGTCGGCGCCGCGGCGCGTTTCGAGCACGTCGGCCAGCCGCTCCAGGATGTCCTGGGCACTTCCCGAACCACCATCGCGCTTCGCTGCACTCATTTGTAGAGCCTCCCGGGATCGACCCGCACCGGGTCGACGACCTGCCACTGCTCACCATCGAGCCGGCTATAGAAACACGATTCGCGCCCGGTGTGGCAGGCGACGCCGCCGGCCTGTTCGACCAGCAGCAGCACCGCGTCGCCGTCGCAATCGATCCTGATTTCGCGCACGTTCTGGAAGTTCCCTGATTCCTCGCCCTTGACCCAGAGCCGGGCCCGCGAGCGTGAA
The DNA here is from genome assembly GCA_024643785.1 of Burkholderiaceae bacterium. Taxonomy (GTDB): domain Bacteria; phylum Pseudomonadota; class Gammaproteobacteria; order Burkholderiales; family Burkholderiaceae_E; genus JAGXFR01. The sequence goes on along the minus strand of JAHEMI010000003.1, from coordinate 44,549 downwards.
AAATACACCGCCTGGCGCGTCGCCACGGTGCGCTCGAGCGCCTCGCGGTTCATCCACGCCAGCATCAGCACCCGCCCGCTCGCCGCGTCCTGCGCGATCGCCGCCACCAGACCGGCGTCGTTCCAGCGCAGCCGCGACATCCAGTCCGTGCCGCCCACCGGCTGCGGCGCTCCGGTGCCTTGCCCGGTGCTCACAGGCTCACCATGGCCACTTCGCGCACCGGTATGCCGCGCGCCGCCATTACTGCCTTGGCCTCGGCGACCGTGAACTCGCCGAAGTGAAAGATGCTCGCCGCCAGCACGGCGTCGGCGCGGCCGATGGTCACCCCATCGGCGAGGTGTTCGAGGGTCCCGACCCCGCCCGAGGCGATCACCGGAATCGTCACCGCATCGCTCACCGCGCGGGTGAGTTCGAGGTCGAACCCGGAGCGCGTGCCGTCGCGGTCCATGCTGGTGAGCAGGATCTCCCCGACCCCGAGCGCGGTCACCCGTCGCGCCCACTCGATGGCGTCGAGCCCGGTGGGGCGACGCCCACCGTGAGTGAAGACTTCCCAGCGCCCGGGAGCGCTGGCCTTGGCGTCGATCGCGCAGACGATGCACTGCGAGCCATAGCGGGACGCAGATTGCTCGAGCAGTCCGGGATCGAGAATCCCGGCGGTATTGATCGCGACCTTGTCGGCTCCGGCGTTGAGCAGCCGGCGAACGTCATCCACTGCGCGCACGCCGCCGCCTACCGTCAGCGGAATGAAGACCTGCTCGGCAACCGCCTCGATCATGTGCAGGATCATGTCGCGCTCATCGCTCGAGGCCGTGATATCGAGGAAGGTCAGCTCGTCAGCGCCCTGTTCGTCGTAGCGCCGTGCGATCTCGACCGGGTCTCCGGCATCGCGCAGGGCGACGAAATTGACCCCCTTCACGACCCGGCCGGCGGTAACGTCAAGGCAGGGGATGATCCGCTTGGTGAGCACGTTCAGTCCGACAACTCGTCGGCCAGCGCCTGGGCAGCGGCAAAGTCGAGCGTTCCTTCGTAGAGCGAGCGTCCGAGGATCACCCCGGCCACGCCGTCGGAGGAAATGGCGCACAGTTGCTCGATGTCGGCCATGCTCGAGACGCCCCCCGAGGCGAACACCGGCACCAGCAGCTCGCTCGCCAGGCGCTGTGTCGCCTCGATGTTCACGCCCGAGAGCATGCCGTCGCGGCCGATGTCGGTATAGATCACGCCCTCGATGCCGTAGCCCTGGAACTTGCGCGCCAGGTCGAGCACGTCGTGGCCGGTGAGCTTGCTCCAGCCGTCGGTCGCGACCTTGCCGTCGCGGGCGTCGAGCCCGACGATGATCTGCCCCGGGAACGCGCTGCAGGCGTCGTGCAGGAAACCGGGACTCTTGACCGCGGCGGTCCCGATGATCACGTAGCTCAGTCCCTCGTCGAGGTAGCGCTCGATGGTGTCGAGGTCGCGGATCCCGCCGCCGAGCTGGACCGGAATCTGGGTGCCGACCTCTTCGATGATCGCCTTGATCGCGGCACCGTTGCGCGGCTTGCCGGCAAACGCACCATTGAGATCGACCAGGTGCAGGCGGCGCGCGCCAGCATCCACCCAGCGGCGCGCCATCTGTGCCGGGTCTTCCGAGAATGTGGTGGCGTCATCCATGTCGCCCTGCTTCAGGCGCACACAGTGGCCGTCCTTGAGATCGATCGCCGGTATGAGCAACATGGTCTTGGTACTGAGTATCAGGAGGGGAAAGGAGAATCTGCGGCCGCGCGCGGCTAGGGATTCCAGTTGCAGAAGTTCTGGTAGAGCCGCAACCCGTCGGCAGCGCTTTTCTCGGGGTGGAACTGGGTTGCAAAAATATTATCCCGCGCCACTGCGCAGGTAAAGCGCACGCCGTGTTCGGTTTCGCCGACGGTCAGCGCCTGCGGATCGGCCGGCTCGGCGTAGTAACTGTGCACGAAATAGAAGTGGGAACCATCGGCGATCCCGGCCCACAGCGGGTGCGGCCGCGTCTGCCGGACCTGGTTCCAGCCCATGTGCGGCACCTTGAGGCGGCTGCCGTCGGGACGCACCATCGCCGCGGACGGAAAGCGCACCACCCGGCCGGCGAATACCCCGAGCCCCGGAGTCGGCCCTTCGGCGCTCTCCTCGAAGAGCATCTGTTCGCCGACGCAGACGCCCATGAACGGCCGCGTCGCCGCCGCGCGCAGCACCGCTTCGCGCAGCCCGGCGGTTTCGAGATTGCGCATGCAGTCGGGCATCGCGCCCTGGCCGGGGAACACCACCCGGTCAGCGGCGTCGACTTTCGCCGGGTCGCCGCTGATCTCGACCTGAGCCTGCGGCGCAACATGCTCGAGCGCCTTGGCGACCGACCGCAGATTGCCCATGCCGTAGTCGACGACCACGATCAGGCTCAATGCGCCCCCTCCGCCCCGGTCGGGGCGACACGCTCACCGGCTGCGTTCGCGCCGCAGCTTCGCCGCCATCCCCTCAAAGCGTTCCCTTGGTGGATGGAATTTCGTTGCCGCGCCGCGGATCGAATTCGACCGCCGTGCGCAACGCCCGTGCGAACGCCTTGAAGACCGTCTCGCACTGGTGATGGGCGTTGGAACCACGCAGATTGTCAACGTGCAGGGTCACCTGGGCGTGATTCACGAACCCCTGGAAGAACTCGTGGGCCAGGTCGACCTCGAAGGCGCCGATCATGTCGCGTGCAAACTCGACGTGCCACTCCAGCCCGGGACGCCCCGAGAAGTCGATCACGACGCGCGAGAGCGCTTCGTCGAGCGGCACGTAGGCGTGCCCATAGCGCCTGATGCCCTTGCGCTCGCCGATCGCCTTGGCAACCGCCTGACCGAGCGTGATCCCGACGTCCTCGACGGTGTGGTGGCCGTCGACGTGCAGGTCGCCTTCGGCGCTCACCTCGAGGTCAACCAGGCCGTGGCGCGCAATCTGGTCGAGCATGTGATCGAGGAACGGCACCCCGGTGGTCAGTTCGCGGCGGCCGGTACCGTCGAGGTCGACGCGCACGCGGATCCGCGTCTCGGCCGTATTCCGGGTCACTTCTGCGCTACGTTTCACTGCCTCACCTCCCAGGTTCACGCGCCCAACGCCCGCTGCGTGTCGCGCAACGCCGCCAGCAGCGCGGCATTTTCCCGCTCGTCGCTCACCGTCAGCCGCAGGCAGTTGCCCAGCAACGGGTGCATTTTACCAACGTCGCGGACCAGAACCCCGCGTTCCCGCAATCCGGCTGCCGTGGCCGGGCCGTCCGCCACCCGGATCAGGAGGAAATTGGCCCGCGATGGGAACACCTCGATCCCGGGCATGGCGCTCAGGTCCCGGGCCAGCGCGCCCCGCGCGGCGCGCAATGCGGCGGCCTGGGCCTCGAACACTTCGAGGTGCTCGAGCGCGAAAATCGCCCCGGCTTCGTTGAGCGCGCCGATGTTGTACGGCGGCCGGACCTTCTCGAGTTCGGCGAGCCAGGGCGCGGCAGCGCTCAGGTAGCCGATCCGCAGCCCGGCCATCCCGAGCTTGGAGACGGTGCGCAGCACCGCCAGGTTGGGGAATTCGGGCAGGCGGTCCATCCAGGTGTCGAGCGCAAAGGGCTGGTAGGCCTCGTCGATCACCACCAGTCCCGGCGCCGCTGCGATGATCGCTTCGATTGCCGCAGTCTCGTAGCAGTTGCCGGTCGGGTTGTTGGGGTAGGCGATGAAGACCAGCGCCGGGCGCTCGGCCCTGATTGCTGCCAGCATCGCCGCGGCGTCGAGCGTGAAATCGGCGCGCAGCGGGACGCCGACGAAGCGGCTGCCGGCGAGCCGCGCACCCATCTCGTACATCACGAACGACGGCCAGGGCGAGAGCACCACCGCTCCGGGCCGCGCCGTCACCAGGGTCAGCATCGCGATCAGCTCATCGGAACCGTTGCCGACCACCACGTCGTAGCCGTCCGGGACGCCGAAGCCGGCGCGCAGCGCGCAGCGCAGTTGGGCGTAGCTCGGCACCGGGTAGCGGTTGATCGCAACCTCCGCGAGCCGCTCGCCGAGGGCCTGGCGCAGTTCGGTCGGCAGGCGATAGGGATTCTCCATCGCGTCGAGCTTCACCATGCCGCTCGAATCGGCGACCTGATAGGCGCGCATCGCCAGCACCTCGGGGCGGATCACCGTCTCGGGGCCGGGGCCGGCGGCGCGCGGCGGGGCAGCCGGCGGCGCGTCCCCGGACTGGGCCGCGTTACGGTCGCTGTTGTTGTCGCTCATCACATTTCCCCTGCCGGCGGCGGGCGCCGGATCGCTCGATCAGTCGCCCTCGGCGCGCATGTCGGCGCTGCGGGCATGGGCTTCCAGGCCCTCGGCCCGGGCCAGCGTCGCCGCCACTTTCCCCAGCGTCCGGGCGCCCGAGCGCGAGACCTCGATGATGCTGGTGCGCTTCTGGAAATCGTAAACCCCCAGCGGCGAGGAGAAGCGCGCCGTGCGCATGGTCGGCAACACGTGGTTGGGACCGGCACAGTAGTCACCGAGCGACTCCGAGGAATACCCGCCCAGGAAGATCGCGCCGGCGTGGCGAATCTGTTCCGCCCAGCGCGGCGCGTCCTCAGCGGAGATCTCGAGGTGCTCGGGCGCAATCCGGTTGGCGATCGTGCAGGCCTCGGCGAGGTCGCGCACCGCGATCAGCGCACCGCGATCGGCCAGCGAGCGTTCGATTACGGCGCGCCGGGGCATGGAGGGCAACAGCCGGCCAATCGCCTCCTCGACCGCGTCGAGGTACTGGCCGCTGGGCGAGAGCAGGATCGCCTGGGCCAGTTCGTCGTGTTCCGCCTGCGCGAACAGGTCCATGGCGATCCAGTCGGGGGCGGTAGTGCCGTCGCAGATCACGACGATCTCGCTGGGCCCGGCGATCATGTCGATCCCGACCTTGCCGAATACGCGCCGCTTGGCTTCGGCCACGTAGGCATTGCCCGGGCCGACGATCTTGTCGACCCCGGGTACCGTCTCCGTCCCGTAGGCCAGCGCCGCCACTGCCTGCGCCCCGCCAACGGCAAATACCCGGTCGACCCCGGCGATCGCGGCGGCCGCGAGCACCGCCTGGTTGCGCACCCCGTCGGGAGTGGGCACGACCATGATGATTTCACCCACCCCGGCGACCCTGGCGGGAACCGCGTTCATCAGCACCGACGACGGGTAGGCGGCCCGGCCGCCCGGAACGTAGATTCCGACCCGATCGAGCGGCGTCACGCGCTGCCCCAGCCGGGTGCCATCGGCTTCCGAATAGGACCACGATTGCGCCAGCTGGCGTTCGTGGAAGACGCGCACCCGCTCGGCAGCGGCCTCCAGCGCCGCGCGAACCTCGGGCGCCAGCGCCGCGAGCGCGCCGCGCAACTCGGCCACCGGAATCTCCAGTGCCGCGGCAGCGTCGACCTCGACCCGGTCGAACCGGCGGGTGTATTCGAGGAGCGCCGCGTCGCCACGCTCGCGCACGGCTGCCACTATCTCGGCAACCGTCTGCCCGATGCGCTCGTCCTGCTCGGGCTCGTGGGCAAGCAGCGTCCCCAGCCGGGTGTCGAAGTCCGCCGCCGTCGAGTCGAGGCGACTGATCACCCGGGTGGCGCTCATGGCTGGGCCGCCACCGCCGCCGCGAAACGCTCGAGCAGGGGCTGGAGGCGCGCGGCCTTGGTCTTGAGCGCGGCCTGGTTGACGATCAGGCGCGAGGAGATGACGCCGACCTCCTCCACCTCGACCAGGTCGTTGGCCCGCAGGGTGTTGCCGGTGCTCACCAGGTCGACGATGGCGTCGCCCAGCCCCACCAGCGGCGCCAGTTCCATCGAACCGTAGAGCTTGATCAGGTCGACGTGCATGCCCTTGGCGGCGAAGTGCTCGCTGGCCATGCGCAGGTACTTGGTGGCGATGCGCAAGCGGGCGCCGCGCCGCACTGCCGCCTGGTAATCGAAGTCGCGGCGTGCCGCCACACAGATCCGGCAGCGGCCGATGCCCAGGTCGATCGGCTGGTAGAGCCCATCGTCGCCGTTTTCGATGAGCACATCCTTGCCGGCGACGCCGATGTCGGCGGCGCCATAGCGCACGTAGGTCGGCACGTCGCTGGCACGGACGATGATCAGCCTCAGGTCAGGGTCGCCGGTGGGCAGGATCAGCTTGCGCGAATCGAGCACCGCCGGGTCGAGCGTAATGCCGACTGCCTCCAGCAGCGGCACGGTCTCGTCGAAGATCCTTCCCTTGGAAAGCGCCAGTGTGATCATTTCATTCCTCGCCAGACTGCCCGTCAGCAACTCCCTGACCACCGGGTCAGGAGATGCGCTCGATCGCCGCGCCCAGGGCGCGGAGCTTCTCCTCCATGCGCTCGTAGCCGCGATCGAGGTGGTAGATGCGTTCGATAACCGTCTCGCCCTGCGCGACCATGCCGGCGATCACCAGCCCCGCCGAGGCCCGCAGGTCAGTGGCCATGACCGTCGCGCCGGAGAGCTCCGGGTGTCCCTTGACGACGGCGGTATTGCCCTCGATCGCAATCTCGGCGCCGAGACGCTGCAATTCGAGCGCGTGCATGAAACGGTTCTCGAAAATCGTCTCGGTAATCTTGCCGACCCCCTGGGCGACGCAGTTGACCGCCATGAACTGGGCCTGCATGTCGGTCGCGAATCCGGGATAGGGCGCGGTACGCAGGTCGACTGCGCGCGGGCGGGCGCTCATCGCGATCCTGATCCAGTCCTTGCCCAGCTCGATCCGCGCGCCGGCTTCGCGCAATTTGCCCAGCGTCGCCTCCATCGTCTCGGGCTGGGCGCCGGTGACCAGCACCTCGCCGCCAGCGGCCGCCACCGCGCACAGGAATGTTCCCGCCTCGATGCGGTCGGCCATCACCCGATGGCTTGCGCCGCTGAGCTTCTCGACCCCCTGGATCACGATCCGGTCGGTGCCGGCGCCCTCGATCAGGGCGCCCATCGCCCGTAGCGCGCGGGCGAGATCGGTGACCTCGGGTTCCCGGGCAGCGTTCTCGATGACCGTTTCCCCTTCCGCCAGGGTCGCCGCCATCATCAGGTTCTCGGTGCCGGTGACCGTCACCATGTCGGTGAAGATGTGGGTTCCGCGCAGCCGCCGGGCGCGCGCCTCGACATAGCCATGCTCGACGTGGATTTCGGCGCCCATGGCCTGCAATCCCTTGATGTGCTGGTCGACCGGGCGCTGCCCGATCGCACACCCGCCCGGCAGCGACACCCGTGCGGCACCGAAACGCGCCACCAGCGGCCCCAGCACCAGGATCGAGGCCCGCATGGTCTTGACCAGCTCGTAGGGCGCCTCGTGCGACGAAATCGCGGCGGCGTCGAGCACGACCCGCTCGCCCGAGCGCACCGTCCTGACCCCGAGCTGCTCGAGCAGCCTGATCATGGTTGCGACGTCGTGCAGTTGCGGGACGTTGTCCAGCTCCAGTTCGCCTGAGCCCAGCAGCGCGGCGCACAGGATCGGCAGCGCCGCATTCTTGGCGCCCGAGACCTTGACCTCGCCGCGCAGCGGCCCACCCCCTTTGATTCTCAGCTTGTCCATGGCAGTAGGTTCGGTTGCGCCGCGCGCTGCGCGGCAGCCAGGTTCAGGATTGGCGTTGCGCGAATTCGGCGGGCGTCAGCGTCTTCATCGAGAGCGCGTGGATTTCCTCGCGCATCCGTTCACCGAGTGCCGCATAGACCAGCTGGTGGCGACCGACGGGTCGCTTGCCCTCGAAGAGCGGGCTCACGATGAGGGCCTCGAAGTGCTGGCCATCGTCGCCCCGGACCTCGATATGTTCACAGGCCAGTGCCTCGGCGATGAACTTGCGCACTTCTTCGGAACTGAGCATTGCGGCAGACCTTCCCTTCAGTTGCGTAGCCGGTAACCACTGGCGAGCAGGCGCAGCGCCAACACCCCCGTGACTGCCAGTGCGACGCACACCACGACCAGGCTGGTCCACGGCGAGACGTCGGAAACGCCGAAGAACCCGTAACGGAAACCGTCGACCATGTAAAAAAACGGGTTCAGGTGGGACAACCTTTGCCAGATGGCAGGAAGCGAGGTCACCGAATAGAACACGCCCGCCAGAAAAGTCATCGGCATGATGATGAAATTCTGGAATACGGCGATCTGGTCGAACTTCTCGGCCCAGATCCCGACCATCAGGCCCATTGTACCGAGAATGGCGCTGCCGAGGACCGCGAAGACCACTATCCAGGCGGGCGCCGCGAAGCTGAGATCGGCGAACCAGGAGGTGAAGATGAACACCCCGGAGCCGACCGCGATTCCCCGCACCATGGAGCCGAGCACGTAGGCCGCGAAGATCTCGAAATGGGACAGCGGCGGCAGCAACACGAAGACGATGTTGCCAGTGATCTTGCTCTGGATCATCGACGACGAGCTGTTGGCGAACGAGTTCTGCAGCACCGACATCATCACCAGCCCCGGGATCAGGAACGAGGTGTAGCGCACCCCTTCGAAGACGGTCACGCGGTCGGTGAGCACGTGCCCGAAGATCAGCAGGTAGAGCGCGGCGGTGAGGATCGGTGCGGCGATGGTCTGGACGCCGACCTTGAGGAAGCGCAGCAGTTCCTTGTGCAGGAGCGTGAGGAAGCCGCGGCTCATCGCTCGCCCCGCATGATGCGCACGAACACGTCCTCGAGATCGGTATGCAGCACCTCGAGTTCTTCGATCAGGCACCCGGCCAGGCGCAGTTCCGCGAGCGTCGGCTCGAGGTCCTCGTAGCGCGCCAGCGGCAGCGCCACCCGGTCAGCCAGCGGATATTCGACCCGCAGCGCGGCCAGCCGCGGCGGCAGTGGTGCGCCGCCCAGCCGCAGGACCAGCATGCCGCCGGAGAAACGCCGGATCAGGTCGGCGGTGGGCTCGAGCGCCACCATCGAGCCGTTCTGGAGCATGGCCACCCGCTCGCACAGCTCCTGGGCTTCCTCGAGGTAGTGGGTGGTGAGCACGATCGTGTGCCCCTCGCGGTTGAGCCGGCGCACGAAGCGCCAGAGCGCCTGGCGCAACTCGACGTCGACGCCGGCGGTGGGCTCGTCGAGCACGATCACCGGTGGCCGGTGAACCAGCGCCTGAGCCACCAGCACCCGGCGCTTCATCCCGCCCGAGAGGTTGCGCATGTTGGTGTCTGCTTTCGAGCTCAGGTCGAGATGGCCGAGAATTTCGTCGATCCAGGCGTCGTTGCGGGCGATCCCGTAGTAGCCCGAGGTGATGCGCAGCGTTTCGCGCACGGTGAAAAAGGGGTCGAAGACCAGCTCCTGCGGCACGACCCCGAGCGCACGGCGCGCCTGGCGATAATCGCGGACCACGTCGAAGCCCATCACGCGCGCCTGTCCGGACGTCGCCCGGGCCAGGCCGGCGACAACCGAAATCAGCGTTGTCTTGCCGGCGCCGTTGGGGCCGAGCAGGCCGAAGAACTCGCCCTCGCGAACCTGCAGGGTGATCTCGTCGAGGGCGCGCACCTTGCCGTAGTGCTTGGCGAGCGCTACCAGGTCAATGGCGTGGGGCATGGGCCGCGGCAGTTCCGGTCAGAGACGGCGGCTCAGGCCGGCCCAAAGAGCAATCCCGCCACCCCATAGAGATCGGCAAGCGAGCGCAGTTGCGCCGGCGGATCGACAAAGCGTGCCGCCAGCGGGGGGGAACAGGCCGCTGCACTGCGCGCCGCGGCGACCAGGGCCCCGACACCCGCGGAATCGAACGCCGTCAGGCCGCCGAGGTCGGCGCCAGTCTCGCCGCGCGCCAGGCCGGCGCGGTAGGCGGCGAGAAAGCCTTCCGCCTCGGCAAAAGTCAGCCGCCCGGGCGCCAACGTGGGGCGCCCCTGTCCCGCTTCACCGGCCGTGCTCGTCATCGCAATCCCGTGCCTCCAGCAACTAGCCTTGGGCGTACTGCTTGTTCTTCTCGCCCAGGCTCTTGAGCAAGCCGTCGACGCCGCCGTTATTGAGCTCCTGCGCGAACTGGTTCCGGTAGGTCTCGACGAGCCAGACCCCGAGTACGTTGACGTCGTAGATCTTCCAGACTTCGCCGATCTTCTGCATCCGGTAGTCGAACTGGATCGGCGGTCCGCGCCGACTTACCAGTTCGCTGCGCACGATCACGTCGGTGTCGGTCGGATCAGCCCGGAACGGCTTCAGGCGCACCGTCTGGTCGGTGACCTTGCTCAGCGCGCCCGAATAGGTGCGCAGCAGCAGGATGCGGAACTCCACGATCAGGCGCCGCTGCTGCTCGGGGTTGGCCTCGCGCCAGCCGCGCCCGACGGCCAGCGAGGTCATGCGCTCGAAGTTGATGCTCGGCATGATCGTCGTGTCGACGAACTCCGAGACCTTCTTGGGGTCGCCGGCCTGGATGTCCTTGTCCGCCTTGATCTTCTCGATCACCTCGGTACTGAGCTTGCGGATCAGCTCGTCAGGAGTCTGAGTCGACGCGGCGCGCAGCGGCGCTGCCATCAGCACCGTCACGCCGAGCGCCAGGAGCACTCGCGCCAGCAGGGAATTCTTGAAGTAATTCATCATCTTTGGTCTTGATTCCATTGTCTTGTTTCAGGGGCCAGTTTCGATTCAACGCGGCGGTCAGCCGCTCCGATGACAAGGCGCACGCCGCTGGCGCTACTCCCCGTTCGCCGACTTGCGCTCGTTGACCAGGTAGCGGCGGCGCTGCAGGTAGCTGTCGCGCACGAACATGTAGCGGTCCAGGGCGGCGGCATCGAGGATGTTCTCGGAGGCCAGGTAGCCCGCCCGGGTGTCGATCAGCCGCAGTGCCGTCGCGTTGTTGCGCTGGCCGGCGCTATCGATGGTCTGCAACGGGTCATAGCTGGTTTCGACCACGACACCGACGCCGTCACGCAGGCTCGAGGGCCCCAGCAACGGCAGCACGATGTACGGCCCTGACGACGCACCCCAACTGCCCAGCGTCAGGCCGAGATCCTCGTAGTGCTTCTCCAGGCCCAGGTCGGTGGCAACGTCGAAGAGCCCGAAGATGCCCGCGGTACTGTTGATCGCGAAACGACCAAGATCGGAGACGCCGTCGCGCAGCCGGCCCTGCAGCAGGTTGTTCACCGAAACCCAGATGTCGCCGATGTTGGCAAAGACGTTGCCGATCATGATGCGGCCGGTCTCGGGGACGACCTTCTCGTAGCCCTGGGCAATCGGCTTGAGTACGGCCTTGTCGAGCGTCTCGTTGAAACTGAACATCGCCCGGTTATAGGATTCGAGCGGGTCGGCCGGGCCGACCGCTCCAGCGTTGTCCGATGGCGCCTGGGTGGTGGCGCAGCCGCCCGCTGCGAGCGCCGCCGCCAGCAGAGCGAGCGCCGCGGCGCTCGCGAGTCCCCGGCTCCGTTGTGCTGGTTTCACTTGGAACCCCCTTCCGCGGCCTTGCCATAGAGGAACTGGCCGATCAGATTCTCCAGAACGACCGCCGACTGGGTCATGGTGATGCGGTCGCCAGCCTTGAGGTTGGCGACATCGCCGCCCGCTTCCAGCCCGACGTATTGCTCGCCCAGCAAGCCCGAAGTCAGGATCTTGGCCGACGAGTCCTTGGGAAACGCGTAGCGCGGGTCGAGTTCCATCACGACGCTGGCGCGGAAACGCTTGTCGTCGAAATTGATCGCGCTGACCCGCCCGACGACCACGCCAGCACTCTTGACCGGAGCCCGCACCTTGAGCCCGCCGATGTTGTCGAACAGCGCCTGGACCTCGTAGCCCTTGGTGAACGTGAAGCTGGCGAGGTTGCCGGCCTTGAGCGCCAGGAAGAGCAGCGCCCCCAGGCCCAGAATGACGAACATGCCTACCAGTGTGTCGGTCGTTTTTCGGTTCATGAGTGAATCCTTTCCGGCTCAGGTGCCGAACATCATCGCGGTCAGCAGGAAGTCAAAGCCCAGCACTGCCAGTGACGACGCCACCACGGTCGTCGTCGTTGCCCGCGCCACCCCTTCCGGAGTCGGGCGGGCCTCGTAGCCAACAAAGAGCGCGGTGAAGCCGCAGATGAAACCGAACACGACGCTCTTGATCACGCCGTTGCCGACGTCCGCGAATACTTCCACGCCATTTTGCATCTGCGACCAGAAAGCGCCGGAGTCCACGCCGATGAGCTGCACCCCGACCAGGTAGCCGCCGAGCACGCCGACCGCCGAAAACAACGCTGCCAGCAGTGGCATCGAGATCAGCACCGCGACAAAGCGCGGCGCCAGCACCCGGGCCAGCGGATCGACCGCCATCATCTCCATCGCGGCCAATTGCTCGCCCGACTTCATCAGGCCGATCTCGGCGGTCAGCGAAGTGCCCGCGCGCCCGGCAAAGAGCAGCGCCGCTACCACCGGACCGAGTTCGCGCACCAGCGACAGCGCCACCAGCAGCCCGAGGGCCTGCTCCGAACCGTAGCGCTGCAGCGTGTAGTAGCCCTGCAGCCCGAGCACGAAGCCAACGAACAGACCCGAGACCAGGATGATCGGCAGCGAGTAGTTGGCAACGAAATGGATCTGGTCGATGATCAGCCGCGGACGGCGCAGCGCGCCAACCGCGAGCACGCACAGGCGCACGAAGAAGCGCGCCGCCAGCCCGGCGGTCGCCAGGATTCCCCGCGTCGCGCCGCCCAGACGTTCGAGTCGGTTGGCGGCCATCAGCCCAGCCCCAGATCGTTCGCCAGTTTTGGCGCCGGATAGTGGAATGCCACCGGTCCGTCCCGGCGGCCGTGCAGGAACTGAAGCACGCGCTCGTCTTTCGAATCCCAGAGCTCTTCCGGGGTGCCATGCCCCAGGACGGCGCCGTCACCCAGCATGTAGACGTAGTCGGCGATCTCGAAGGACTCGGCGACGTCGTGGCTCACCAGCACCGTGGTCGCCCCGAGCGCGTCGTTGAGCCGCCGGATGAGTTGCGCGATCGTTCCGAGCGAGATCGGGTCGAGCCCCGCAAACGGCTCGTCATAGAGCAGTAGCGGGGGGTCGAGCACGATGGCCCGGGCCAGCGCCACCCGCCGCGCCATGCCGCCCGAGATCTCGGCCGGCATCAGTGCGGCAGCGCCCCGCAGTCCGACCGCCTCGAGCTTGAGCAATACCAGGTCCCGGATCAGTTCCTCGGAGAGCGCGGTGTGCTCGCGCAGCGGGAAGGCAACGTTCTCGAAGATGCTCAGGTCGGTGAACAGCGCCCCGAACTGGAACAGCATGCCCATGCGCCGGCGCAGCGCGTAAAGATCGTCCCGCCCGAGCAGCGGGACGTCCCGGCCGTCGAACACCACCCGGCCACTGGCCGGCTGCAACTGCCCGCCGATGAGCCGCAACAGTGTGGTCTTGCCGCAACCCGAGCCGCCCATCAGGGCCGTGACCGAGCCCCGCCGGAACCGCGCGGAAACGTCCTGGAGAATGGTCCGCTCACCATATCCAAAACGAACCTGGTCGAGAAACAGGAAATCGTCTTCGCCCACTTTGGGAACCTTCGCCTTCGCGATGCCGCACCTAATCGTGCACCAACCCTAAATTGTATCCGGGCCTGCCGGGGATCGCCCGTATACCCATGCGGGTATCCAGAACGGTCCCGTCCCTGCCTAGCCGCCCCCGAGCAGCCCGGCCTCGGCCGCACCAACCTGGTCGACGGTACCCGAGAGCACCACGGTGTCGCCGACCGCGAGCACCAGTTCCGGTGGCGGCGCCAGCAGGCGGCCCTGAGCCCGCACTACCGCGGTGATCCTGGCGCCCTCCAGATTGATGTCGCCAATCGCGCGCCCGATCGCCGCGCTGTCGGCGAGCAGGCCAACCGCGTGGAGGTGCAGGTGCTCCTGTTCGATGGATTCGTGTTCGTGGTCATCGGCACCGTGGAAGAACCCGCGCAGGATCGCGTAGCGTTCGTGCCGCACCGTGCTCAGCCGTTGCATCACCTTGCCGGCGGGGATTCCGGCGAGCGCCAGCGCGTGTGATGCGAGCATCAGGCTGCCCTCGGCGATCTCCGGCACCACTTCGGTCGCCCCGGCCGAGCGCAAGCGTTCGATATCACTCTCGCTGGCCGCGCGGACCAGCACCGGCAGCTGCGGTGCCAGGTCACCCACCACCGCCAGCAGCTTGAGGGAATCGGGCACTTCGCCAAAGGTGATGACCAGCGCACGCGCGCGGTGCACGCCGGCAGCCACCAGGGCATCGCGCCGGGTCGCATCGGCATAGACCACCGACTCACCGGCGGCGGCGGCCTCGCGCACCCGGTCGGAGTCAAGGTCGAGCGCGACATACGGGACCTTCTCCGCTTCGAGCACGTGGGCCAGGCCCTGACCCGAACGCCCGTAGCCGGCGATCAGCACGTGCTTGCTGCGCGCCAGGCTGGCGGTGGCGATCTTCTGGATCTGCAACGAACGCTGCAGCCACTCCTGGGCGGTAGTGCGCAAGGCGATGCGGTTGGCCTGGGCAATCAGCAGCGGGCTGAGCATCAGCGAGAGCAGCATCGCTGCCAGTGCCGGCTGGACGGCCTCGTTACCCAGCAGCGACGCCCCGAGCGCCTGGGTCAGCAGCACGAAGCCGAACTCGCCGGCCTGCGCCAGCCAGATGCCGGTGCGCACCGCGACTCCCGGGGTCCCGCCGAAACCGCGCACCAGCGCGGCCACGAGGAAGAACTTGGCGACGACCGGCAGCGTCAGCAACAGCAGCACCTGCTCCCAGGACTCGAGAACCACGCGCAGGTTGAGCTGCATGCCGATCGTGATGAAGAACAGCCCGAGCAGCACGTCCCGGTAGGGCTTGATGTCCTCTTCCACCTGGTAGCGGAACTCGGTCTCGGCGATCAGCATCCCGGCCACGAAGGCCCCCAGTTCCATCGACAGGCCGGCCATCTTGGTCAGCCAGGCGAAGAACAGCGTCGCCAGCAACACGTTGAGGGTGAACAGCTCGTGGGAGCGCTGGCGCGCGACCATATTGAACCAGCTGCGCATCAGCGGCGGCCCGAAGCGCAGCAACAGCACCAGGAGGATCGTGGCCTTGACCACCGCCAGCAGCATCCCGCGCCACCAGTCGTCCCCGCCGCTGAGCGCCGGGATCAGGATCAGGAGCGGGATCACCGCGAGGTCCTGGAACAGCAGCACGCTGAACACCCGCTTGCCGTGCTCGGTCTCCAGTTCGCGCCGCTCGGAGAGCAGCTTGATCACCAGCGCGGTCGAGGACATGGCCACGGCGCCTCCCAGCGCCAGCGCACCGCGCCAGTCGATCCCGCCCGGAAACAGCCATTTCCCGGCGAACGCCGGCAGCACCAGCAACGCCAGCACCGTCAGCACCAGCGTCGACCCGACCTGCGCCGCACCCAGCCCGAAAACGTGCTGGCGCAGGGTCATCAGCTTGGGCAGGCTGAATTCCAGCCCGAGCGAGAACATCAGGAAGACGACCCCGATCTCGGCCAGTCCGTGCACCGCTTCGGTGTTGGCCGCCAGGTCGGCAGCGTGGGGGCCGAGCACCACCCCGACCGCCAGGTAGGCGACCAGCGGGGGCAGCCCGAGTGCGCGCAGCGCGACCACCGCGATGACCGCGGCGCTCAGGAGGACCAGCGTGAGTTCGAGTGCTGATAGCATGGTTGGCGTGGAAGATTGCGTTTGCGTATATATACTCGACGCCGTGAACAAAAGCATTACAGACGTGGATATTGAAAATCTGCTCTCGCGGGCGGTTACCGTGCTGCGCATCGAATCCGATGCCGTGGCGGCGCTGGCCAGCCGGATCGATTCGTCCTTCGTTGACGCCTGCCGGCTGATTCTCGGCTGCGGCGGGCGGGTGGTGGTCAGCGGGATCGGCAAGTCCGGCCATATCGGGCGCAAGATCGCGGCGACGCTGGCCTCGACCGGCACCCCGGCCTTCTTCGTCCACGCGGGCGAAGCCAGTCACGGCGACCTCGGCATGGTCACCCGCGACGATGTCGTGATCGCCCTCTCGAACTCCGGAACGACCGCCGAGTTGCTCAACATCGTGCCCCTGATCAAGCGCTCGGGCGCGCGGCTGGTGGCGGTTACCGGCAACCCCGATTCGGAACTGGCACGGCTCGCCGACGTCCACCTCAATGCGGCGGTCGATCGCGAAGCCTGCCCCCTGAACCTGGCCCCGACAGCCAGTACGACGGCGATGCTGGCGCTCGGCGACGCCCTGGCGGTGGCCTTGCTCGAGGCACGCGGCTTCGGCCCCGACGATTTCGCGCTCTCCCATCCCGGCGGCGCGCTGGGACGCGCGCTGCTCACCCACGTCGGCGACGTGATGCGCAGCGGCGCCAGCCTGCCGGTAGTGGGATCCGATGCGCGGCTGGTCGACGCCGTGCTCGAGATCACCCGCAAACGCATGGGCATGACCGCGGTGCTCGACGGCGCCGGGCAACTGGCGGGCATCTTCACCGACGGCGACTTGCGCCGCTTCCTCGAACATGGCGACGACCCCCGCACCGCGACCGTCGGCGAGGTCATGAGCCGCCATCCGGTAACCATCGAAGCCGAGGCCCTGGCGGTCGAGGCGGTGCGCCGGATGGAAGAGCGACTGGTAAGCCAGCTGCTGGTGATCGACGGCCAGGGCAAACTGGTCGGGGCGCTGCACATCCACGACCTGCTGAGCGCCAAGGTCGTCTGATGAGCGCGGCCAATGAACTCCACCTGGCCGAGGCACGACGCCGCGCCGCGCCGCTCGCGTTGATCGGCTTCGACGTCGACGGCACCCTGACCGACGGCCGGATCTTCATCGGACCGGCGGGCGAAGCGATGAAGTCGTTCTCGGTGCGCGACGGCTTCGGGCTCACGCTGCTGCGCCGGGCCGGAGTGCGGATTGCGATCGTTACCGCCCGCGAGTCGAGCATCGTCGCGCTGCGCGCCGCCGAGCTCGGTTTCGACGCGGTGATCCAGGGCGCCCACGACAAGGCCGCGACAATGCGTGAGCTGGGGACCCGTTTCGGCGTGTCGATGGCTCACTGCGGCTTCGTCGGCGATGACTGGCCCGACCTGGCGGCGATGGCCCAGTCCGGCTTCTGCGCCACGGTCGCCGGGGCTCCGGCCGAGATCCGCGCCCGGGCGCACTGGGTCTCGACCCTTGGGCCGGGCAACGGCGCGGTGCGCGAACTGGCAGAGTTTGTACTGCGCGCGAAAGGCCAGTGGGAGGAGTTGCTGGCCAGTTTCGGGGCGCCGCCGGCGTCCGGGAGCGAGCGCCAGTGAAAGGGCGCACCGAGGACCGGCTCGCAGCGGCGGTGTCGCTAGTCCTGCTGCTGACCCTGGCGGGCGGAAGCTATTTCCTGGCCGAGTTCGCCGCCGACCGGGGCGGGCCGGCCGGCATCCGCAAGATCACCCACGAGCCGGACTATTTTGTCGACGGCCTCGTCCTGACCAAGGTCAACGAGCGCGGCGAGCCGGCGTTCCGCCTCTCGGCCGAACGCATGGTTCACTACCCCGATGACGGCAGCAGTGAATTTACCCAGCCGCGGATGGTCAGCCTCGATACCGACCGGCCGCGGATCGAATTGCGCGCCACCAGCGGCAGCACCGACGCCCAGGGCGACGAGACCGAGTTGAGTGGCGGGGTGGTCCTGGTGCGCCACGGCAGCGGCGCCGACCCCGACCTGGTCGTCAAATCCGAATTCCTGGTGATCGAGACCAAGTCCGAGGTCGCCCATACCAATCATCCGGTGGAGATCAAGCACGGCACCACCAGCTTGACGGGCGTCGGCATGGAATTCGATAATGCAACGCGCCACCTCCGGCTCGAATCAAGAGTGCGCGGCTATTGGCAGCCCGCCCAACCCCCGAGCTAAGCCCATGCCCGCGCCCCACCTCCTGCGTTTGTTCGCCGTCACGGCACTGATTGCGGCAGCCTGGGCTCCGGCATTTGCCGAGCGTGCCGATCGCGACAAACCGCTGCAGATCGAATCGGACCGGCTCTCATATGACGACTCCAAGCAGGTTGCGACCTTCACCGGCAACGTCGTCGCGACCAAGGGGACGATCACGATCCGCGGCAACACCATGGTCCTGCGCCAGGATGGCGCGGGCAACCAGCGGGGCATGACCTCGGGCAATCCGGCGACTTTCCGCCAGAAGCGCGACACACCCGAGGAATTCATCGAGGGCGCGGGGCAGGAAGTCGACTATGACGCCGCCACCGAAGTGGTCCGGGTCCGCACCAACGCGGTCCTGCGCAAGCTCACCCAGGGCCGCGTCACCGAGGAAGTTTTCGGCCAGCTGATCGTCTATGACGGCAAGAATGATTCGTACAGCGTCGACGGCTCCGGACCCAAGGCGCCGACCGGAGTCAATCCCGGCGGACGGGTCCGGATCGTGATCCAGCCCCGGTCGGAGACTGCCCAGCCGGGCGCGAAGCCGGCGACCCCGCCCGCCGCTCCGCTCGAACTCAAGCCTGCAGAGTCGCTCTCCAAACCCCAGCCAGCCGAGTCGCGCTGATGCCCGAGACGAGTTTGCATGCACCCCTGGAGGGAGAGCGTCCGAGTCACCTTGGGATCCGCAACCTGATGAAGGCCTACCACGGCCGGCAGGTGGTGCAGGACGTCTCGCTCGATGTCTTCAGCGGCGAGGTGGTCGGCCTGCTCGGACCGAATGGCGCGGGCAAGACCACCTGCTTCTACATGATCGTCGGCCTGGTGGCATCGGACGGCGGCGTGATCGAACTCGACGAGAACCGGATCGGCCACTTGCCGATCCACCACCGCGCCCGGCTGGGACTGTCCTACCTCCCCCAGGAGCCATCGGTATTCCGCAAGCTCACCGTCGAGGAGAACATCCGCGCGGTGCTCGAGCTGCAGTTCGACGAGCAGGGCCACCGCCTGAGCCGCGCGGTGCTCAACGAAACCCTCGACGGCTTGCTCGAAGAGCTGCAGATCGAACACCTGCGCTCGAGCCCCGCCCTGTCGCTCTCGGGGGGCGAGCGCCGGCGGGTCGAAATTGCCCGCGCGCTGGCCAATTCGCCCCGCTTCATCCTGCTCGACGAGCCTTTCGCGGGCGTCGACCCCATCGCGGTGATCGAAATCCAGCGCATCGTCAAGTTCCTGAAGAGCCGCCGGATCGGTGTGCTGATCACCGATCACAACGTCCGCGAGACGCTCGGAATCTGCGACCGCGCGTATATCATTCGTTCTGGTACTGTTCTTGCTTCAGGGGCGCCGGAGGAAGTGGTCAAGAATGACGATGTACGCCGTTACTATCTGGGCGAACATTTCTCGATGTAGTCGAGCGGGCGAGTTGCGTCCCCACCAGCGCCTGGTGCAGCAGGCGCAGATCCGATGAAGCCCTCGCTCCAGCTGAAACTCGGCCAGCAGCTGACGCTGACACCGCAGCTGCAGCAATCGATCCGCCTGCTGCAGATGTCCACCCTCGAGCTCAGCCACGAACTCGAGGGGATTCTTGCTGACAATCCGCTGCTGGAACGCCTCGACGACCCCTTCGAGGACAGCGTGCGGATCGACGCCGGCGGCGGCCTCGATGTCCGCCGCGCGGAGCCGGGCGAATTCGTGCCCGAACCGGAGTCGGGCGCGCGCGAGCGCGCCGACGACGACGCCAGTGGCGCCGGCGCGGCCGATGGTGACGGCGGTGCCGAGGAGTCCTATAGCGAGAGCACCGGCGACGAGGCCTTCCAGGGCAGCGGCGACGGTGCCGACGACCGGTTCTCGGACTGGAGCACGGGGTCGGGCAGCGGCAGCGGCGAGGACGGCGACTCGGGCGAGCGCCCCGAACTCGGCGGCCTCGACGAGAGCCTGCGCGAACACCTGCTCGAGCAGCTTGCGATGACCAACGCGACAGCGCGCGACCGCGGGCTCACCGAGTGCCTGATCGATTCGCTCGACGGCGACGGGTTGCTCGAAAGCGATCTTGCGGACCTGCTCGAGATGCTGCCGCCGGAACTCGCGGTCGAGAGCGACGAACTGCACGCCGCCCTGCGGCTGTTGCAGAGCTTCGATCCGCCCGGGGTCGGGGCCCGCGACCTGCGGGAATCGCTGCTGCTGCAGATCGACGCCCGCCGGCGCGAGGCCGCTGACGACCGGATTCACGGCGGTGCTGAAGCGCCGCCGGAGCGGCTCCAAGCCGAGCAGTTCAGGATCGCCCGCGAGATCGTCGAGCGCTACCTGCCGGAACTGGCGGCCGGCAACTTCAGCAAGCTGGCCCGCGTCCTGCACTGCGACGACGAGGCCTTGCGGGCGGCGCAGAACTTCATCCGCACGCTCGCGCCGCGGCCCGGATCAGCCTATGCCGCGGAACGGCCGGTGTACATCGTGCCCGATCTGATCGTGCGGCGGGGGCGCTCGGGCTGGACTGTCACTCTCAATGACGAGGTCATCCCGAAACTGCGCATCAATGAAGTGTATGCTCAGGTTTTGAAGCAACATCGCGGCACCCAGGGCGCGATGTCGGGACAGTTGCAGGAGGCGCGGTGGCTGATCAAGAACGTCCATCAGCGATTCGAGACCATCCTGCGCGTTGGCGAGGCGATAGTCGAACGCCAGAGCGCGTTCTTCACTCATGGGCCGATCGCGATGAAGCCGATGGTGCTGCGCGAGATCGCCGAACTCCTCGAACTGCACGAATCGACCATTTCCCGGGTGACGACCCACAAGTACATGCTCACCCCGCAGGGTACGTTCGAGCTCAAGCATTTCTTTGGCAGCCACGTCGGCACCGACAGTGGCGGAACGGCCTCGAGCACTGCGATCCGGGCGCTGATCCAGGAATTGATCGCCGCGGAAAACCCTTCCCGGCCGCTGGCCGATGGCCAGATCGCCGACCTGCTCGGGGAACAGGGTTTCGTCGTGGCACGGCGCACCGTGGCCAAGTATCGCGAGGCCCTCATGATTCCACCCGTTGCCCAGCGCAAGGTTCTCTGAACCGCTCGCTGCCCAACGGCAACATCCCGACCCTCGGCCACGAACCGGGCGGGCCACACCAAAACAATAAAGGAGGAAACGCATGAATCTATCGATCAGCGGTCACCATCTCGACGTCACCCCGGCGCTGCGCAGCTACGTCGCCGGCAAACTCGAGCGCATCATCCGGCACTTCGACCAGGTAATCGACGTCAACGTCGTGATGTCGGTCGACAAACTTATCCACAAGGCGGAAATAAACCTCCATGTCCGCGGCAAGGACCTCTTTGCCGAATCGAGCAACGCTGACATGTACGCTGCGATCGACACCCTGATCGACAAGCTCGACCGTCTCGTCATCAAGCACAAGGACAAGCGCCAGGATCACGGCCACGACTCGATCAAGAACCAGCCGGCGAACGAACTCAATCCCTGAGTCCTCCCTGGCGGGTCGGGCAAACCATTGCTTCGATGCAACATAGACCGGCCCGCCAGCGCCAAGGCTGGCTATAATGCGCGTTTAAAGATTGCCTCGGCGCAGTGCCGCCCGCCCCGCTCTGGTGGCTTGGCCGCCGACCGAGCGCCACGGACGCGATGAACCGAATTTCCAAGCTGCTGACACCGGCCGACATCATGGTCGACCTGTCGGTTACCAGCAAGAAGCGACTTTTCGAGCAGGCCGGACTGCTCTTTGAAAACAACCACGGCATCGAACGCGGGAAGGTCTTCGACTCGCTGTTCGCGCGCGAGCGCCTCGGTTCGACCGGCCTGGGAGAAGGCGTTGCCATCCCCCACGGGCGCATCAAGGGCCTGCGCGATGCGGTTGGCGCCGTGGTCCGGCTCGCCGAGCCGGTCGGCTTCGATGCCCCCGACGGCCAGCCCGTGCGGCTGCTGGTCTTCCTGCTGGTGCCGGAGAGCGCCAACGAGGAACATCTGGAAATCCTGTCGGAACTGGCCGAACTGCTCTCGGATCCGGAAATCCGCGACACGCTGATGAACCAGGCGGATCCAGCGCAGATTCACGGCGCGCTCGCCCAATGGGCCCCCTACCGGCCAGCCGCCTGAAGCCCTGATGGCAAACGCGGGCAACATCGGCGTCACCGTTGCCAGCCTGTTTCAGGCTTATCGCGAGTCGCTGGGCCTCACCTGGATCGCCAACGAGGAACACGCCGAGCGTTCGGTCGGACTCCTGACTTCCCAGCCCGCTGATCTGGTCGGCTACCTGAACCTGATCCACCCGGCGCGGATCCACGTGCTCGGCGAGGCCGAGATGAAGTTCTTCGAGCGGGTCGACGACCAGCGCCGGCTCTCGATCCTGCGCGACCTGATGGAGGCGTCACCGCCGGCCGTGATCCTGGCCGACGATCTCGCCGCCCCCGAACGTTTCCTGGAAGAGGCGCGGCACCGGCAATTGCCGGTGATCGGCGCTCACGCGACCGCAGCCCGGGTAATCGATGTCCTGTTCGCGCACCTGCGCAAGGCTTCCGCCGCCCATACCTCGGTGCACGGCGTGATGCTCGACGTACTCGGGATGGGCGTGCTGATCTCGGGCGAATCGGGCCTCGGCAAGAGCGAGCTGGCACTCGAACTGATCAGCCGGGGCCACGGTCTGGTCGCCGACGACGTTGTCGAGCTCAGCCGGATCGGACCCAATTCGATCGAGGGTCGCTGTCCGCCACTGCTGCAGAACCTGCTCGAAGTGCGCGGGCTTGGCCTGCTCGACATCCGGGCGATCTTCGGCGAGACCGCGGTGCGCCGCAAGACCCCGCTCAAGCTGATCATCGACCTGATCCGGCGCAGCACCATGGAGAGCGAGCATCAGCGCCTGCCCCTGGAAGCCCTGACGCAGGACGTGCTGGGAGTGCAGATCCGCAAGGTGGTCGTGCCGGTGGCGGCAGGTCGCAACCTCGCCGTGCTCACCGAAGCTGCGGTGCGCAGCACCATCCTGCAGCTGCGCGGCCTGGACACGACCCGCGAGTTCATCGCGCGCCAGCGCCAGATGATCGAAGACGAAGGCATCTAGCCAGCGGGCGGGGAGGACGAATACCGATGCGCGTCGTCCTGATAACCGGCATTTCGGGCTCCGGAAAATCGATCGCCACCAAGGCGCTCGAGGACGACGGCTTCCTGTGCATCGACAACCTGCCGGTTTCCTTCCTCTTCGAAGTCATCGATTCCCTGCCCGACCGGGGCCACGACCGGGTCGCCGTCTCGATCGACGCACGCGGCGGGGAATCGGTAAATGAGCTGGGCGAAGCGATCCAGCGCCTCACGGCCAAGGGCCACGACGTGCGCCTCGCTTTCCTGGACGCGCGCACCGAAACCCTGGTGCAGCGCTACTCCGAAACCCGGCGCCGCCACCCGATGTCGCTGCAGCTCAATCCCGATGGCACCACCCCGACGCTGACCGAGTCGATCGAACGCGAGCGCGAACTGATGTCGGTTCTCGAGGGCTTCGGGGTCGGGATCGACACCACCGACCTGCATCCCAACACCCTGCGCACCTGGATCAGGGACGTTGCCGGTTTGGTGCGCACGCCGCTGGTGGTGCTGTTCCAGTCTTTTCCATACAAGCATGGCGTGCCGCTGGACGCCGACCTGGTGTTCGACGCCCGTTGCCTGCCCAATCCCCACTACGTCGCCAAGCTGCGCGAACGCGACGGGCGCGATCCGGCGGTCATCGAATACCTCGCCGCGATCCCGCGGGTCGCCCGCTTCGTCGACGACGTGGCCGCCTTCCTGGTGTCCTGGCTGCCGCACTACCTCGAGGAAAATCGCAGCTACCTCAGCGTCGCGATCGGCTGCACTGGCGGCCGACACCGCTCGGTGTATTGCGTCGAGGAACTGGCGAAGCGCTTCGCGCTGAGCGAGCAGGTGCTGGTCCGGCATCGCTCACCGGGCCTGGCCGGCAAGGGCAACTGAGGCCAGCCACGGCCGGTCAGGCCGTTGCGACTTCGGCCGTCGAGGCCAGTTCCCGCAGCAGCCTGCGCACCGGCGCCGCGAGCTGATCGGCGAATTCGAGCCGCTGCTCGACTGCGAGCCGCAACTGCACGATTTCCGCGATCCGCTCCTCGAGGCTGTCGGCAGCCTCGACGACGCGGTCGATGGACTCGAGGCGGCGGCGCAGCTGCGACTGGTGTTCGCGCACGTGTGCCTCGAGCGGTCCCAGTACGGTGCGCAGCCACGACTGGAACTCGCGGCCGGCGCTGCGCCGGACGTCCTCGGCCTGTTTCAGGACCGTCTCGAAGAAGCGCTGCATCAGTTCCCGCCGTCCGAAACTGACCAGCCACAGCGCGCCCAGGTGCCTCAGGTGCACTTTCTCGATCCGGTCGAGCTCGTCGCGGTGGCGGCGCAACGACATCAGCACCGGCAGCCCCAGCGCGATGCCGTGGTCGCGGCTGAAGTCACGGTACATCGTGGCCATCAGCGTGCCGATCTCGGTGGCAACGCCGTCGGCGGCGCTCAGGTCGTCGCGCAGCTGCGCGAACAGCGTCATCGACGCCGCCCGCAGTCCGGGCAGGAAGTGGCTGGCGGCGACCTGGGTGCGGGCCGCGTCGGCGGCGCCCTCGAAACGCCGGCCACCAAGCCGCTCGAGGGCTGCGCGGGCATGCTTCGAACAAACCGCGCGCACGCCGTGGAGCCGGCGCAGGCTGCTCTCGAATTCGCTGCGTTCGCCCTGGATCCGTGACTGCATGTACTGCACCCGCCCGATGTTGCGGCCGCGCAGGCCCTCCAGCTCCGCCGCCTGCTCGAGAGCACCGCGGCGGCGTGCTGCCAGCACGGTGCGCTGGGCCGAAACCACGGCCTCGAACTCGCGCAGAATCTTGTTGGCGATGATCTCCTGCTGGCGCCCGACCAGTTCGGAAGCCAGCGCCGCCTCCAGGCGCTTGATGCGGCTGCGCGCCAGCAGCTGGGCATCGCCCTGGATGCGCGCCACCAGGCCTTTCTGGGCGGACACCGGGAAGACCCTGGTCGGCTCGATCCCGAGCGCAGCGGCGACCGCTTCGACCTGGCGCGCGATTTCGGCGTCGATCTCGCCGGGAGTGCGCAACTCATCCCACAGGCCGTCGATCTTGTTGAGCACCACGAAGCGCCCCAGCCCATGGTGAATGCTGATGTAGCGGCGCCAGACTTCGAGGTCGGAAGCGGTGACGCCGGTGTCGGCGGCGAGCACGAACACCACCGCATCCGACTCCGGGATCAGTCTCAGGGTCAACTCCGGCTCGGCGCCGATCGCGTTGAGCCCGGGGGTATCGATGAGCACCAGTCCCTGCGCCAGCACCGGATGGTGGAAATTGACGACCGCATGGCGCCAACGTGGGATCTCGACGAAATCATCATCTTCGTCATCGCCGCCGAAACCCAGCGCTGCTGCCGCCTGGCGGCCGAGCACGCGGGTCTGCTGGACCATCGCGAAGGCCGCGCGCAAGGTCTCGGCATCGCCGTCGGGGATGGCGAATTCCTCCCAGATCTCGGGGAAATCGCGCAGCTCACGCAGGCTTTCGCTGCGCCGGCGCGTCTCGATGGGCAGCAGCCTGATCGAACCGGCACGACCTGGCTCAAAGCCGATTTCGGTCGGGCACATGGTGGTACGGCCGGCGCTGGAGGGAACGATCCGTTCCTTGCTGTCGGAAAAGAACAGCGCGTTGAGCAGCTCCGACTTGCCGCGCGAAAATTCGGCCACCAGCGCGATCGAAACCCGCTCGGTGGCGAGCCGCTCGATCAGCTCGCCGACCCCGGCGCGCACCGCCGATTCACCCGGCTCGAGATCGGCAACCCGCTCGACATAGCGGCGCAGGGCCGCGACGAGGTCGCGGCGCCAGTCGCCATAACTCGCGATGCGTTCGCCCAGAACCGCCATGCCCAGAGCCTGTCCGTATGGTGTCGGAGGACTCTAGCACAGGGGTAGCGCCGCGAACCGCAGCCTGGCCGGGATCCGGCACCGGCAGCCGCTGTCCGGACGATCAGAGGCGCCGGACGGTCGTCAGCTCGTCAACGCTGGCAGTTCGGACAATAGAACGTAGCGCGCTGCTGCTGGCGGATCATCCTGATCGGCGCAGCGCAGTTGCGGCACGGCTCGCCCTCGCGTCCGTAGACCAGGCACTCGTTCTGGAAGTAACCGCCCTGGCCGTCGCTGCCGAAAAAGTCGCGCAGCGTGGTGCCGCCGTGCGCTATCGACTCGCTGAGGGTGGCGCGGATGGCTTCTGCCAGCCGCTGGCAGCGCTCCCGGCTGATCCGGCCCGCCGCCACGCTCGGCCGGATGCCGGAACGGAACAGACTCTCGCTGGCGTAGATGTTCCCGACCCCGACCACCCCAGTGCCGGCCAGCAGGAATTGCTTGATCGAGACCTTGCGGCCGCGCGTCGCGGCGTACAGTGCGTCGCCGTCGAATGCAGCCGACAGTGGTTCGACGCCGAGCCTGGCGAAGAGCGGATGCTCGGCGATCGGGCCATCGTGTGCCGGGTGCCAGAGTACGGCTCCGAAGCGCCGGGGGTCGCGAAAGCGCAGCGTTCCATGTTCGAAGACCAGGTCGACGTGGTCGTGGCGACCCGGCGGCGGGGCAGCGGGCTCGAAACGCAGCGTGCCGGACATGCCCAGGTGCACCAGCAGCGTCCCCGCCCGGTCGTCCGCCGCCGATTGGCTTGCGAAATCGAGCAGCAGGTACTTGCTGCGGCGGCTGACGCCGACCAGGCGGGTGCCGGCCATGCTGAGGTCGAGATCGCTGGCCAGCGGGAAGCGCAACCGCGGTGCGCGCACAATAACGCGCTGAAGGCGCCGGCCAACGATCGTGGCTTCAAGACCGCGACGGACAACTTCGACTTCGGGCAGTTCGGGCAACGTGGTTTCCTTGAAGCAGGTTTGGATAACACCTAACATCGTCGCATGAAAAACTCTGAATTTCCCAGCCTTTCAGCCCTGCGGGCAGTCGTTCTTGCCATGGCCGCGCTTACCTGCCAGGGCGCCTGGTCAGCCGCGGCGCCATGGCCGGCGGTCATGATCGCTCAGGCGACGACCCAGATCAATCCGCACCGCTCGCGAGCTGCCGCCGACGACGCCGAAGTGCTGCCCGAAGTCGAGCTGACCCCGCAACTGCTGTTCCGGGTGCTCGCCTCGGAGATAGCCGTGCAGCGCGGCGAGATCGCCAGTGCGGCGCTCACCTACCTGGGTCTGGCCCGCGACACCAGGGACCCGCGTTTCGCGCGCCGCGCCACCGAACTGGGGGTGGCGGCGCGCGCGCCGACGGCGCTGGAGGCGGCCCGTCTCTGGCACGAGCTGGCGGCGGATTCGGAGCAGGCGGCACAGGCATTCGAGAGCCTGCTGCTGATCGATGGCCAGGTCGCGGAGGCCGAGCCCTTGCTCGCCACCCGACTGGCCCAGGCGCGTGCCGGCGACAAGCTCGACGAGTTCTATGCCCAGCTCAGGCGCAACCTGCCGGCAGTGCGCGATCCCGGCGCCGCGCTCGCAATGGTCCAGCGCCTGGCCGCACCGGATCTCGCACTTGCCGAGGCGCGTCTCGCGATCGCCGCGGTAGCCCACGCCGCCGGCAACCACGAATTGGCCGAGCAGGAAGCCATCGCTGCGCTGCGGATGCGCCCCGACGATCGCGGCACCCTGCTCGCCACGCTGGCCTACTCGAATCCTGACAAGGAAGGAGCAGAGCGGGCCCGCCGGCGGCTGGCCGATTACCTCGAGAGGCATGCCGACGATGCCGAGCTGTGGTTTGTCCATGCCCAGACCCTGGCCGCCGACGGCCAGACCGCCCGGGCCCGGGATGAATTCGGACGGGCACTGAAGCTCGACCCTGACAACCCGCGCATCCTGATGACCGTCGCCCAGTTCGACTACCGCAACAAGGACCTGGAGCAGGCCGAACAGCTGCTCAAGAGGTATCTCGAGCTGCCGGGGCAACTGCGCAATCCTGATCCGGCGCGCCTCATGCTCGGACTGATCGCCGAGGACCGCGACGATCCCGAGCAGGCCTTGCGCTGGTACGAACAGGTGCAGCCGGGCGATCAGTTGATCCCCGCGGCGGCGCGGCGGGCATCGCTGACCGCGAAAATGGGCCGTCTCGCCGAGGCCCGGCAGATCCTGCACGCGGTTCCGGTCACCAGCAACGCCCAACGGGTGCGCCTGCTCACCATCGAGTCCGGCGTCCTGCGCGAACTGGGCCAGCAGCAAGAGGCGTTCAAGATCCTCGACGACGGGCTGGCCAAGTACCCGGACGATCAGGATCTGCTCTACGCACAGGGCATGGCGGCCGAGCGGATCAACCGCATGGACGCGATGGAAAAGAGCCTGCGCCGGCTGATCGCCCTCGCCCCCAAGAACGCCAACGCCTACAACGCGCTGGGCTACTCGCTGGCCGACCGCAAGCTGCGCCTCGCCGAGGCCCAGCAGCTGATCGAGGAGGCCCTCAGGCTGCAACCGGAGAGTGCCCACATCATCGACAGCATGGGTTGGGTGATGTTTCGCCGCGGCCAGATCGAACAGGCGTTGCGCCACCTGATCAAGGCCTATGAGCTGGCGCCCGAAGCGGAAATCGCGGCCCATCTCGGCGAGGTTCTCTGGGCCAGCGGGCGCAAGGAAGAGGCCAGGAACATCTGGCGCGGTGCGCTGCGCGAAGAGGCCGACAACGAAGTCCTCAACGAGACGCTCAAGCGGCTCGGGGCGACGCCCTGATGCTGCCTGCCGGCTCCGCCCTGCGGCTGCTGGCCGTGGTGCTGGTGCTAGTCCTGGGCGCCTGTGCGACGCCCGAGGCGAGCGCGCCGGCGCCGGGCCCGGCAGCGGACACGCAGGTGAACGGCTGGTATGGGCGCTTCTCGGCGACCAGCGCCGTTGCCGGCGAAACTGCTCGCGAAGAGCGCTTTTCGGGCCGCTTCCTGCTGCGGCGAACGCCCGGCGAGTCGGTGATCGAAATCTCCAGCGTGCTGGGCCAGACCATGGCAGTCGCGCACAGCGGTCCGGCCGGCGCCCGTCTCGAAACCGCCGACGGCAAGATATTCACCGCGGCGAGCGCCGAGGAACTGCTCGAGCGCGTGTTTGGCTGGCGCATTCCGGTCTCGCTCCTGCCTGACTGGCTGGAGGGACGCTTTGGCAGCGCGGCCGGGGAACAGGCCGGGCCGGCGCCGGCCACGGTCATCGTCGCGCAGGGCTGGCGGGTGCGGGTCGAGGAGCTGCGTGACGAGCGTCCCCGGCGGCTGGCGCTGCGCTGGCCCGAGCCACCCAGCCCGGGCCAGCCGGAGCTGGCGCTGTTGCTGGTCATCGATGGCCGGGAGCGGTGATGATCGTCGCGCTGCGCAACTGTCCCGCACCGGCCAAGCTCAACCGTTTCCTGCACGTGACCGGGCGGCGCTCTGACGGCTATCACCTTCTCGAAACGGTCTTCGAGATGATCGACCTGTGCGACCTGCTGCACTTCAGCATCCGCCAAGACGCCCGGATCGTGCGCCACGGCGCGATCCCGGAACTGGCCGCGGGAGTCGACGACCTGAGCGTGCGGGCCGCGCGTCTGCTCGCCCAGGAGTCGGGCACCGCGCTCGGGGTCGACATCGCGATCGTCAAGCGCATCCCGGTGGGCGGCGGGCTGGGCGGCGGCAGTTCCGACGCGGCCACCACGCTGCTGGCGCTCAACCGGCTCTGGCGCCTGCGCTGGACGCCAGCGCGGCTGGCACGTCTCGCCCTGCGTCTCGGCGCCGACGTGCCGGTCTTTGTGCACGGCAACAATGCCTATGCCACCGGCATCGGCGAACAACTGGTCGCGCTGCCCCTGCCGGAACGGTTTTTCGTCGTTGTCGCGCCCGGGGTGACGGTGTCGACGGCAGAGGTTTTCGCCGCCCCCGAATTGACACGAGACACGAAACTCATCAAAATTCCGGGTCTTTCTCGGGGCCTGGCGGTCTCTGAGGGGAGAAACGACCTCGAACCCGTGGTATGCGCACGCTTTCCCGAGGTCGCTGCGGCTCTGGCCGCGCTGCGTCGCGAAGCGCTCGCAGCCGCGCAAGACCCCGACACCGCGCGAATGACCGGATCCGGTTCTTGCGTGTTTCTCCCTGTTGCTGACCGCCGGCGCGGCGAGGCGATCCGTGCCCGGATCGCAGCGCTCGGGGTCGGCAAGGCGTTCGTGGTCAGGTCGCTTGCCAGCCACCCGCTTAGGAATTGGGCATTTGAGCGGCAACGCTCATCTACCTAGCGCAGTTGGGGAGTCGCCAAGCTGGTTAAGGCACCGGATTTTGATTCCGGCATGCGAAGGTTCGAATCCTTCCTCCCCAGCCAACTTCACCAGGGCGGGGTTCTTGCAATGCAGCAGTTGAACAGACGCGCGGCCGAGAGCATGAAGGATGACGCGCCGGTCATATTCGCCGGTAGCGCCACCCCGCAGCTGGCCGCCGATGTTGCGCGCCATCTCGGCACGACGCTCGGCCGGGCCACGGTAGGCCGATTTTCCGACGGCGAAGTGATGGCCGAGATCCTGGAAAACGTCCGCGGCCGCGACGTCTACATCCTGCAATCGACCTGCGCCCCGACCAACGATCACCTGATGGAAGTGATGATCATGGCCGACGCGCTCAAGCGCGCCTCGGCACTGCGCATCACCGCGGCCCTGCCCTACTTCGGTTACGCCCGCCAGGACCGCCGGGTGCGTTCGATGCGGGTTGCGATCAGCGCCAAGGTCGTCGCCAACATGCTGCAGATCGCCGGCATCGACCGGGTCCTGACGATGGACCTGCATGCCGACCAGATCCAGGGATTCTTCGACATCCCGGTCGACAACATCTACGCAACCCCGCTGCTGCTCGCCGACCTGCACAAGCAGGACCTCGACAAGCTGATCGTGGTGTCGCCCGACGTCGGCGGCGTGGTCCGGGCGCGGGCAATCGCCAAGCGCCTCGACTCCGAACTGGCGATCATCGACAAGCGCCGTCCCAAGGCCAACGTCGCCGAGGTGATGAACATCATCGGCGACGTCGAGGGGCGCACCTGCGTGATCATGGACGACATGGTCGACACCGCCAACACGCTGGTCAAGGGCGCGTCGGCCCTCAAGCAGCACGGCGCCAAGCGGGTGCTGGCCTATTGCACCCACCCGGTGCTCTCCGGCGGGGCTGTCGCCCGCGTCGAGCACTCTGATCTCGACGAACTGGTGGTCACCGACTCGATCCCGCTGCCGCGCGATGCGCGCACGGCCAAGAAGATCAGGGTCGTGGGCTGCGCGCAGTTGCTTGCCGAAACCATCAGCCGGATCAACCGCGCCGATTCGGTTTCGTCACTCTTCGTCGACTGACCGGCTGAACTACTTTCCGCGGCGGCGCCCCGGCGCCGCTGCACGAGCACCCGTCGCACGTCGCGCCGGGTTTGATGGACTCTCCAAGAGACTGGTCGCGGTCCGCGGAGTTTTACAAGGAGCATGCAATGAAATTCATTGCCACCACGAGAAAACTGCATGGTACGGGTGCGAGCCGCCGCCTGCGTCACCAAAACAAGGTGCCTGGCATCGTTTACGGCGGCGAAGGCGAACCGGTGAGCATCGAGATCGACCACAACCCGCTCTTCCACGCACTGCGCGTCGAGGCGTTCCATTCGTCGATCCTCGAGATGGAGCTTGACGGCGCCACCGAGCGGGTACTGCTGCGCGATATCCAATGGCATCCGTTCAAGCAACAGATCCGGCATATCGATTTCCAGCGCGTCTCGGCGGGCAAGCCGATCCACACCTACGTGCCGTTCCACTTCCTCAACGCCGAAGTTTCGCCGGCGGTCAAGCTCTCGGGCGGGCTGATCAACCATCCGATGGTTGACGTCGAGATCAGCTGCCTGCCGCGCCACCTGCCGGAGTTCATCGCCATCGATCTCTCGGAGATCAAGCTCGGCGACGCCATCCATCTCAGCGACGTGATCTTCCCGGAGGGCGTCAAGCCGGTTCCCCGTGGCAAGGAAAACCCGCTGGTGGTCACCGCCACGATGCCGGCATTGGCTGAGACCACCGACCAGGAGGAAGTCGAGGCCGCAGCCGAACCGACCGAAGCCGCTCCGGTGGAAGCGGTCGCCAAGCCCGCTGCCGAGAAGAAGTAATCACCGGCCCGGGTTGCGACCGAGTGTCGCGGTCCGGACTTCGTGCCCGTCGCCTCGCACGCGACGGGCACGCATCGATTACAGCGCGCCGCGATGTCCGCCATCCGCCTGATAGTTGGTCTCGGCAACGTTGGCCGGGAGTACCAGTACACGCGTCACAACGCCGGTTTCTGGTTCGCCGACGGCGTGGCGCGGCTGACCGGTGCCAGCTTCGCCAGCGAAGCCAAGTTCCATGGCGAGATTGCGCGCTCCAACCTGCGCGGCAAGTCGTTCTGGTTGCTCAAGCCGGGAACGCTGATGAACCGTTCCGGGCGCGCAGTGGCCGCACTGGCCAATTTCTACCGCATCGAACCCGCCGAAATCTTCGTTATCCACGATGAGCTCGACCTCGCCCCCGGGCAGTCCAAGCTCAAGTGCGGCGGCGGACACGCTGGCCACAACGGCCTGCGCGACATCCAGTCCCACCTCGGAAGCCCCGACTTCTGGCGCCTGCGCCTGGGAATCGGCCACCCGCGTGACGTCCAGGCCGAACAGGACGTGGCCGACTACGTGCTGCACTCCCCGCGGCTCGAGGAAATGAGCCTGATCGTCGACGAGATCAACCGTGCGCTCGGGATCCTGCCCGACATGCTGGCCGGGGAGTTCGCCGCGGCGACCATGAAGCTGCACACCAGGCCCAATCCGGCGCCCGAACAATAACCATATTCTCGTTGCTGCATAGCAGCAAAACTGCTCTGATTTTGCTATCATTAAGACTATATTAAATATAATCTAGTCTGGGTGAAGCCATGGAAATCGTCGTTTCCAACAAGCTGTTCAACGAGATCAAGGTCGGCGACCGGGTGTCGATGGACCGTGTCTGCACCGAGCACGATCTCTACCTGTTCGCGAGCGTCACCGGCAACTTCAATCCGCTGCACCTGCCCGACGAACCCGGCCTCGGCCAAGGCGAAGTCAAGGGCGGCGCAGTCGCGCCATCGATGTGGTTCGCGGCTCTCGTCGCCAACTTGCTGGGAACCACGCTACCCGGTCCGGGAACTCTCTACCGCTCGCAGTCGTTGAACTTCCATGCCCGGGTCGGGGTCGGCGACGAAGTGGAAGTTTCAGTGGAGGTGATCGACAAGCGCGAGCCGCAACTGATCATCCTCGAGACCCGCGTGGTCAAGAGCTCCGGCGACCTGGTGGCCGACGGCTTCGCCGAAGTGTTCGCGCCCTTGCACAAGGTCACCGATGTGCGCCTCGAGGCGCCCGGAATAATGCTGCGCAAGCATCGCCACTGCGAGCGCCTGGTGGCATCCTGCGCCGGGCTCAAGCCGATCGCGATGGCGGTCATCTGCCCGGAGGAACCACAGGCGCTGGAGGGCGCGCTGCGCGCCCACGCCGCGGGGCTGATCGAGCCCGTGCTCATTGGCAACCGGCGGCGCGTCGACGCTGCCGCGGCGAGCCTCGGAGCGGACCTGGCGCAATTCCAGCGCATCGATGCCGACAGCGATTTTGCGTCCTCGGCAGCGGCGGTCCGGATGGCGCGCGAAGGCAAGGTCCAGGCCTTGATGAAGGGCCACCTGCACACCGACGTGATGCTTGCCGAAGTGGTGCGCCGCGACGGCGGGCTGCGCAGCGGCCGGCGGATCAGCCATGTGTTCGTGATGGACACTCCCGGACTCGAACATCCGCTGTTCATTTCCGACGCGGCCATCAACATCGCCCCCGACCTCGCCGCCAAGGCCGACATCACCCAGAACGCGATCAACCTGGCGCGCGCCTGCGGGATCGCAGTGCCGAAGGTGGGAATCCTCTCGGCGGTTGAAACCGTCAACCCCGCCATCCCCTCGACGATCGATGCCGCGGTGCTGGCCAAGATGGCCGAGCGCGGCCAGATCGTCGGCGGCATCGTCGACGGTCCGCTGGCGATGGACAACGCCGTCAACCTGGCGGCGGCCCGCTCCAAGGGAATCCAGTCACTGGTTGCCGGCCATGCCCAGGTGCTGATCGTCCCCAACATGGAAGCCGGCAACATGCTGGCCAAGGAACTCACCTTCGTGGCCAGTTCACTGGCCGCCGGGCTGGTACTGGGGGCAAGCGTGCCGATCATCCTGACCAGCCGGGCCGACGATGCGCAGAGCCGGCTGATGTCGTGCGCGCTGGCCCACCTCTACGTCCACTGGACCAAGACCGGCGTCACGGCGGTGAAGGCTCCGGCCGCGCCAGCGGAGGTCATCGACCAGGACGGCGCCGGCCTATGAACGGGCACCTGCTGACGTTGAACGCCGGGTCCTCGTCGCTCAAGTTCGCGCTCTTCGAAATCGCGGCGACTGGCGCGCCGGGGGAGAACGACCCCGGCGCTCCCCTGCGCCTGGTGGTGCGCGGCGACGTCGACGGGGCGGGCGGCTCCGCTTCGCTGCAGGTGCGTGACGGGCGCCGTGGCGAACTCATGGCGCCGCGCGACCTGGGCCTGGTGGCCGACCCCCGGGGCGCGCTCGAACATGCGCTGGCGGCATTGCACGAAGCGGTGCCCGCCATGGCGGTGCGCGGCGTCGGGCACCGCGTGGTCCATGGCGGCGCGCAATACAGCGCCCCGGCCGTGGTCGACGAAGGCGTCCTGGCACAACTAGATGCGTTGACGCCGCTGGCGCCGTTGCACCAGCCGCACAACCTCGCCGGGATCAGGGCGGCACGCGGCGCCTTTCCGCAGGCCGTGCAGGTGGCCTGCTTCGACACCGCCTTCCATCGCAGCCACGATTTTGTCGAAGACGTCTACGCGCTGCCGCGCTCCTATTACGAGCGGGGCATTCGCCGCTACGGCTTCCACGGCATCTCCTACCAGTACATCGCCTCGCAACTGCCGCTGGTCGCGCCCGTCCTCGCCAAGGGCCGCACGGTGCTGGCCCATCTGGGCAACGGCGCCTCGTTGTGCGCCCTGCGCGCCGGACGCTCGGTGAGTTCGACCATGGGGTTCTCGCCGCTCGACGGCCTGCCGATGGGGACGCGTTGCGGCAGCATCGACCCCGGCGTGCTGCTGTGGCTGATGCAAAACGACGGACTCGACGCGGCCGGACTGGCCGACCTGCTCTATCGCGAGTCGGGGTTGAAGGGACTCTCCGGGGTGAGCGCCGACATGCGTCGGCTGCTGGCGAGCACCACCACTGGCGCGCGGGAAGCGGTCGACTTCTTCGTGGCCCGCGTCCGGCGCGAAATTGGTGCGCTCGCGGCCGTGCTGGAGGGCATCGACGGGATCGTTTTCACCGGCGGCATCGGCGAGCACGCGGCGCCGATTCGCGAACGCATTCTGGCCGGGCTGGACTGGCTCGGTGTCACGCCAGACCTGGCGGCCAACCGCGCCTGCGACGGGTCGGCGGCGGTGCGCATCACCACGCAAGCGTCGCGGGTGCAAGCCTGGGTCATACCGACCGACGAGGAAATGATGATCGCCGGTGATACCGCCCGGTTCTGCCGCCTTTCCTGACCAGTGGGCTGATTGCTCCACCGGCGTCGGCGCGCCGGCAGGAATCACCTCCATCCGTAAGGATTCCACCGACCTGCTGCCGTACAATGGGCGCCCATGCCAGCGTCGGGGCAGCCAGAGTCCCGGCAGCGGCGCCAGCATTTCCGGGAGTACCGAGCACCATGACGCCTAGCCCTGTCGTTGCAGCCATCACCGGCACCGGCCTGTGGAACGCCCCCGACGTCATTACCAATGATGAACTGGTGGCTTCGTTCAACGAGTACGTCGAGCTCGAGAACACGCGCAATGCCGCCGCGATCAGTCGCGGCGAGGCGGTCGCCCTCGAGCCCTCGAACGTCGAGTTCATCGAGAAAGCCTCGGGAATCCGCCAGCGCTATGTCCTCGATCGCCGCGGCGTGGTCGACCCGACGCGGATGCGCCCGTACTTTGCCCCCCGCCCCAACGAGGAAATGTCGCTGCAGGTCGAGATCGCCCTGGGAGCGGCGCGCGACGCCCTGGCGATGGCCCGGCGCGAAGCCGCCGACATCGACCTGGTGATCATCGCCTGCGCCAACATGCAGCGCGCCTACCCCGCGATGGCGATCGAACTGCAGCAGGCGCTGGGCGCCTCGGGCTATGCCTACGACATGAACGTCGCCTGCTCGTCGGCGACCTTCGGCATCGAGCAGGCCGCCAACGCAATCCGCGCCGGCACCTCGCGCGCGGCACTGGTGGTCAGCCCCGAAATCACCTCGGCGCACCTCGACTGGCGCGACCGCGACAGCCACTTCATTTTCGGCGACGTCTGCACCGCGGTGGTGGTCGAGGACGCCGCCAAGGCCAAGGTCAGCGAACGCTTCGACATCCTCGGCACCAAACTGGCGACCAAGTTCTCGAACAACATCCGCAACAACGCCGGGTTCCTGGGGCGCTGCGAAGAGGTCGACCGCAACGCCCACGACCAGCTCTTCGTGCAGGAAGGCCGCAAGGTGTTCAAGGAAGTCTGCCCGATGGTGGTCGAACACATCGGCGGGCACCTGACGCAACTGGGCATCGAGCCGCATTCGGTCGCGCGCTACTGGCTGCACCAGGCGAACCTGAACATGAACCTGTTCATTACCCGCAAGTTGCTGGGCGCCGATCCCGGACCGGAACGTGCCCCAGTGATCCTCGACGAATACGCCAACACCGCCTCGGCGGGCTCGATCATCGCCTTCCATCGCAACCGCGAGGGTCTGGCCGCCGGTGATATCGGGGTGATCTGCTCGTTTGGCGCCGGCTATTCGATCGGCTGCGTCGTGGTGCGGCGGGTGCAGTGAACCGGCTCCTGACCGCCAACGACCCACAACCATAGGTCATTTCCCTTGCGCATCGCCCGTTCCATCGCCGAACTGCGTCTCGCACTTGCCGGGGCCGGACGGGCCTCGTTCGTGCCCACGATGGGCAACCTGCACGAGGGCCACCTGACGCTGGTGAGACTGGCCCGAGAGTTCGATACGCCGGTGGTCAGCAGCATCTTCGTGAACCGCCTGCAGTTCGCGCCCAGCGAGGATTTCGACACCTACCCGCGGACCTTCGAGCACGATTGCGAGCTGCTCGACGGCGCCGGCTGCGACCTGCTGTTCGCGCCCCCCGAGTCGGAGCTCTACCCACAGCCGCAGACCTATACGGTGCTGCCGCCCGCGGCGCTGGCCAACATCCTCGAGGGGCAGTTCCGGCCGGGATTCTTCAACGGCGTCTGCACCGTGGTCCTCAAGCTGCTGAACTGCGTCGGGCCTTGTGCCGCGATCTTCGGCAAGAAGGACTACCAGCAGTTGCTGGTGGTCCGCGAAATGGTCCGGCAGTTGGCGCTGCCCGTCGAGATCATTGCCGGCGAGACGGCGCGCGCCGCCGACGGGCTCGCGCTGTCCTCGCGCAACGGCTACCTGAGCGCCACACAACGGAACGAGGCCCCGGCGCTGGCCGCCGAGCTGCGCCGGGTTGCCGCCGCAGTGCAGTCCGGGGCAGGTGGCTGGCCGGAGCTAGAGGCGGCAGCCATGCGCGCGCTCGAGCAGCGCGGCTGGCGTCCCGACTATGTGGCGATCCGCCGCCAAGCCGACCTCGGCGTCCCGGCGCCAGGTTCCAGGCCGGCAGGCGACGAACCGCTGGTGGTGCTCGGCGCGGCGACGCTCGGCGCCACGCGCCTGATCGACAACATCGAGATCGCGCCCGCCGCGTAGGGCGCCGGAGGCGCGGCTATTCCCCGAGCTTGAAGGCCCGCGGGAACTTCGTCGGGCTGGCAATCCGCAACTGCTTGTTGACGCTCATGCGGCCGAAGACCACTTCCACGTCGCTCGTCCTGACCCCGAACTCCCTGGCGAGGAACTTCACCATGTGATCGGTGGCCTTGCCGCCCACCGGGTCTGCGGTCACCGACACCTTCAGTTGCTTGTCCTTGGGCTTGCCGATCTTGTCCAGTTTGGCAGAAGGGGTCCCGAGGATATTTACGACCAGCACCTCGCCTTCCCAGTGGAAGAAGCGCCCGTCCGGGTGTGGTCCGGCTGCGGCGTCCGCAGCTGGCGCCGGCGCGGCTGATTTCCTGGCTTTGGCCATTTATTGCCCGGACACCAGATCGAGCTGGCCGCGCGGCGGCGGCGCGGCGGCACGCAACAGCTCCGCGCCGTAGGGTCGGATGAATCCGGCGGCGCGCTCGGGACTGGCGCCCAGCCAATCCTCGTAGCTGTCCTCGGGCAGGATCACCACCATCCGTTTCTCTTCCTTGGGGCGGTGGAAATTGCGCATCAGTTCGTGCTCATCGGCGTTGATGGTCAGCATGGTGTAGCTTTCGAGCCAGCCATCGGGCGAGCGCCAGGCTGACCAGAGTCCGGCGATCCCCAACGGCTGGCCGTCCGCCCTGACGATCTGGGTGGCGACCGCCTTGCCCGAGCGCCAGTCAGGCTCGAACACTGCCTGCGCCGGAATGATGCAGCGCTGGCTG
Organism: Burkholderiaceae bacterium; assembly: GCA_024643785.1. Classification (GTDB taxonomy): domain Bacteria; phylum Pseudomonadota; class Gammaproteobacteria; order Burkholderiales; family Burkholderiaceae_E; genus JAGXFR01. Next base: position 6,281 of record JAHEMI010000003.1, on the reverse strand, counting down.
CGCCGCCACGCGTCCCGGTAACTGGGCTTGATCGCCGCGGTCTCGCTGCGGGCGTTGACGGTATTGCGCTCCTTGCCATCCTTCGACCAGTGCGGCACCAGGCCCCAGCGTCCCAGCACCGCCTCGCGCCGCGATTCGAGTCCGATCGATTCGTCGATTTCGTCGGCGCGGCGGATGAACAGCCCGAAGTAGCCCGGCCACATGTCATGGCGTCCGAGCTCGGCCGGCGGGTTGATGTGGAACGCCTCGCGCAGCCGCTCGGGGCTTGGCACTGACAGGTAGTGGGTACACATGGGAAATCTCGCGGTCCGGAGCCGGCGCGGCTAATCGATGTATTCGGCGATTATGCTGTGCTCGGACTTGATCTTGAGAATCAAGCGGTCGTAGCGTCGCATGTGTCCGATCGCATGGACTATCAGGTATGAGCCGAAGATGACCAGGGCAAGAGTTAGCGCGCCCAGCGGCACGACCAGATACAGCACCTCGCCGACATCGTAGTACCGCGAAGTGGCGACCAGCACGCTCAGCACCGACAGCGGCAAGGCCAGTACCGCGATGCCGGTGCGCATCACGGCCAGCGAGGTGCGCTTCTCGGAGAGCAGCAGCTGCACTTCGCCGATCGCGATCGAATCGGTGTCGTTGCCGATGTTCGCCAAATCTGCCATTCAGGTCTCGCCAAGCCGGTGCGGCGGCGCTGGAAGTGGAAGTTCGATCATAGCGCAGTGACGGCAACCGCCATGCGGCCCTAAACCATCCGCGGGACATGGCCCTCCCGAGCGGCCTGCCAGAGCGACTGGAGGCTTCCCTGCGTGGGGGGTTTACTGCAACATCGGCGTGGCCCAGTATTGCAGCCGGTAGCGACACCACGACACCCGTTCGGGGAGCAGCAGATGACTGTCAAATCACCATCGGAGCTCCGCGCGAGATGGTCGCGGGGTATTGCCGTGTTCCTGCTCGCCGCGTTCCTCGCCGCTTGCGGGGGCGGTGGCGCAGACGAGGAAGGTCCGCCGCCCGACCCTTACCCGGTGAGCATTGCCAGCCCGACCTGGGATCCCACCTATGAAACCGACGGCGCCGGGGTGGCGCTGTCGGGATCGGCATTCGTACCAGCGGGTTCAAGCTGCGCATGCGTCGGACTCGCGTGTCTCTTTGGTCATGGCACGCTGCCCCCCGGTTACCAGGTGACCTGGGTCAATGCCACTACCGGCCAGAGCGGCAGCGCCTGGCAGTTCTACCTGAACTGCCTGCTCCAGGTGCGGGTCATCTGGGATGCGGTCGTGCCGCTGGCCCCGGGCATCAACGTCATCCGCATAAACGCCAGCGACAGCAGCGGCAACACCGGGGCGGCAACCCTGACGGTCACCCGCCTGCTTGACACCACGCCGCCTCAGGTCGCGGGCATCTCGCCGGCCAACGGCGCTACCAATGTCGACGTGAACAGCAGCGTCACGGTAACGTTCAGCGAAGCGATGGACCCGGCCAGCGTCAATGCGACCAATCTCGTGCTCCTCGATGGCATTGGCAGCGTCATTCCTGCCACCGTGGCCATCGGCCCGTACGCCAACACCTGGACGCTGAAACCGAACTCGCCCCTGGCCTACGCGACCAGCCATAGTTTCACCGTCACTTCCGCGACCCGTGACGTGGCTGGCAACCCATTGTCGGCGACCCCGAGCATCAGCTTCACCACCGCCGGGGCTCCCGACATCTTTCCGCCAGCCGTGGTCGCGGTCAGCCCCGCAGCGGGCAGCAATTGCGCTGGCGCCGCCACGGTGGTGACCGTGACACTGAGCGAAGACATCGTTCCGATCACGCTGTTCTTGACCGTCAAGGGTCCTGACGGTCTGCCGGTTGCCGGATCGGTCAGTCACCAGGGAGGCACGCTGCTCTGGAGCTTCCATGCTTTCGATGAACTGAACCCGGGGATCACCTATAGCGCCACCGTGGCCGCCGGATTGAAGGATTATTCCGGCAACGCCACCCTCGCCGACTACAGCTGGAATTTCAGCACCAGCGGCGATGGTGTTGATCGCTGCGACTGACCTCGAGAACGCCGGCGCTGGCGCGCGCGAGGGGCAAGCTTCAATGCTTGATGAAGGCCAGGGCGAAGAGCGCCCAGGCGGCGATGAAGGACACGCCGCCCAGCGGGGTTAGCGCTCCCAGCCAGGTGGCGCCGCTCAGTGCCATCAGGTAGAGGCTGCCGGAGAACAGGACGATGCCGACGAGCATTGCCCAGCCGGCGGCGCGCAGATGCCTGCTTTCGGGCCGGTGCAAGGCTGCCAAGCCGACGAGGATCAGGCCGAACGAGTGATAGAAGTGATAGTCGGCGCCGGTTCTGAAGACCGCCAGCAGGTCTGGCGTCAGGCGCATCTTCAACGCATGCGCGCCGAAGGCGCCAGCGGCTACCGCGAGCAGGGCAGCGATGCAACCGGCAACGAGAAACAGTCTTGCCTTGGCTGGGATTTCGTTTGTCAACACGATGGATCAGGGGCTTCATGCCGGGGGCCGACGGCCAGTGTAACGCACCAGATGGTGCGTTTCCCGTTCGAGTCCTGGCCTCACCGACACAATGACTATAAACCGCATAAGCAAAGCTGAATAAGTTGGTTTGGTCTCGCATTTGGGGGTGCTAGTCTGCGCGCCTCCAGCAAACCTCCGAGACCAAAACTAATGATCAGCCCCAAAGCACTCCCCGCCATTGTCCTGCTCGGACTGCTTGCCACCAACACCGCCTCAGCAACCAACGGTTACTTCGCCCACGGCTACGGCGCGAAGTCTTTGGGCATTGCCGGCATTGGCATCGCGTTGCCTCAGGACGGCCTGGCTGCAGCGACCAACCCTGCCGGCACAGCATTTGTCGGTGACCGTGCCGACCTTGGCTTGACCCTGTTCCAGCCCAGACGCGGCGCCGACATCAGCGGCAACGCCGGCCCGGGCGGCAGCACCCTGAACGGCAGTTATGACGGCAATGACACCAGGAACTTCCTGATTCCCGAACTCGGTTACGTCAGGCAGTTGAACACGCAGTGGTCGGCCGGTGTAGCCGTGTACGGCAACGGCGGTATGAATACCGATTACGCGGTGAACCCCTGGAGTGGCTTCGGCGCCAGCGGAGCCGCCGGAGTCAACCTCGAGCAATTGTTCATCTCGCCCACGCTCGCCTACAAGGTGAACGAAGATCACGCGCTGGGAATTGCCGTCAATCTTGCCTACCAACGTTTCGCAGCCAAGGGCATCGGACTCTTTGCCGGCAATGGCGCGTCCGAGTCACCGGGAGACTTCTCCAACCATGGTTCCGACTCGGCGACTGGATGGGGGCTGCGCATCGGCTATACCGGCAAGCTCACACCCGAACTGACCGTTGGCGCGACCTACGCCACCACAACGAGGATGGGCAAATTCGACAAGTACAAGGGCCTGTTCGCAGAGCAGGGCGGGTTCGATATCCCCGCCAACTATGGCGTCGGCATCGCCTGGCAGGCAACCGAGGCGCTGACGCTGGCCGCTGATATCCAGCGCATCGAGTTCGGCAGCGTCAAGTCGGTGGGAAATACGCTCTTTACCGGCACCCAGTTCGGCTCGTCCAATGGCCCCGGTTTTGGGTGGCGCGATGTCTCGGTCTTGAAGATCGGCGTGAGCTACGACGCGAGTCCCAAGCTGACCTTGCGGGGTGGCTACAGTCATGTCACACAACCAGTTCCGGCCGCGGAGATTCTCCTGAACATCCTCGCCCCGGGCGTGGTGCAGGACCACCTGAGCGTCGGGGCAACCTGGAAACAGGGCAAGCACGGCGAACTGAGCGTCTACTTCACCCACGCTTTCAGGAAGGCTGTCGACGGGCCGATTCCGGCAAACTACGGTGGTGGTGTCGCGAGCTTGCACCTGTCCGAGAATATTCTCGGAGTCGGTTACGGCTGGAAGTACTGAACCGGCCCGGAGTCTTCAGCGATTTCCGGGAACCAATTCTTCGTCGCCAGCGCCGAATATCGTCACCGGCCAACAGCTATTTCCCGACCCGTCTGCGGGTCAAGAAGAATGATGCCGAGGATGCCGCTGACCGCGAGACGACTGCCATCGGGCGAAAATGCCAGCGACGAGATGCCACCGCTATATGAACTTATCCGCGCGCCGCTCCCGACTTCAAAGACCTCGACGTGAAAATCACTCGACCAGTCGAACGAGTGGTGGATTGCCGCGAGCAACTTCCCATCCGCGGAGAAAACCAGTGGGCAGTTCATCGGCGGCCATTCCTGGTGGCTGACGCCGGCCGCGGGAACAATCGCCGGGGCGCCTACTAGTTGGAACGAGCGCACCATCCCGATTACCGAAACGACTCCGAGCACAGCGGAAGCCGTCGCTTCCTTCGAACGCTGTTCGGCGGTAAGCGCTTGAGGATCAACAAGCTTGCGGGTCTGATCTGAATCCAGCGGCGCCAGTAGACGAACCTCGCGGCCGCCAGCAGACGTGGCCAACCACTTTCCATCGGGCGAATACGCGACCGAAAGAACCGGGCCAACGAGCCCCTTCACCGTGACCGATGGTTCCTTCCCAGGCAGCTTCCAGAGACGCACTTGGCGAGTCGTTTCCCCGGTCGCGAGCTGGCTGCCGTCAGGTGAAATCGCCAGCGACATCGTCGCCGACGGAGCGGCCAGCATGGTGGCCGAGGGCTTGCCGGAGGCGACATCGAAGACCATCAGCGCAGTGTCCGGGCCGGCCACGACCAGCGCCTTGCCATCCGGGGCGAAGGCCAGAGCAGTTGCTCCTTGGGCACCGGCGAACCACGTCTTCTGCGACCAGTTGGCCGCATCCCAGAGTACGACTCCGCCGTCGAAACCGGCCGTGGCGAAGGTCTTGCCATCAGGAGCAAAGGCGATCGCGGCCGCCGGCCGGCTCACCTGCAACGGACGTTGTCTCGGCTCCCGGGTGACCAGCGGCTGCAATGTTGCGGCATCGTGGACCACCAGGTCCCATGCGCGCACCGCGAGTATGTGTTTGGCGTCGGGAGACCATGCGAGGGCCCGCGCATAGCCGGGCAGGAACTCTCCACGACGCTCCTCGGTGGAGGCGCAACCCACGCTCAATCCGGCGATTATCGCCAAGCAGGCAATGGTCATCGCTGGCTTCATGGCGTCGACTCCCGAATCAGAATAGGGCGGCGATCAGGTTGATCTGCTCAGACCGTCGCAATTGGAGTCACTGGCGATCCAATGGCTCCCGGCAGACGCAGCGGCGGAGCGGTCAGCAGGAAACGGTTGCGATCGTGCGCGCGCAGCCAATCGGCCAGAGGCGTCAGGTGCCAGAGCTCTCCCAGATGTACTCCCAGCTTGAACAGGCAGTGCTCGTGCAGGGGCAAGGCGGCACAGTGCGCCGGCTGGCTACTGGCGGGAAGCGCCTCGACCGCGTAATTGTCGGCGATCAATGCTGCCAGGCCCGAGTCGGTGATCCATTGCAGCAGCCGGGCGTCGCGCCCGTCAAGCACGGCGCAGCTGTTCTCAAGCGCATGGGAATCGGGCGCACGGTTCATCTCCAGAATCATCGCGGCAAATCCGGTGTGGAGGCACACCATATCGCCGCTCTCGACTGCGACGTGATCGGATTCCAGCACCCTCATCAGCGCATCGTAACCAACCAGGCTGCGCTGCCTGCCGAAATGACGGTACAGGTCGATCATCACCGCGCGGCCCTGGACGCAGCGCTCGGCCATCTTCTCGATGCCGAGCGCCTTCGCCGCCGAGGTCGATGGCTGAGCGATGCCGCCGGTCTCAGGAGCGCCGCCATCAGCACCGTCGAGCGGCCCCACTACGTCGATGCCGGCACGATAACCGTTGTAGTAAACCGCCTCTGGCACCCCGTCACCGTCGCAGTCGAACATCTGGCCAATGTGAGCCAACCCGTCCCACTGGGTCGAATACTGCAGATGCAACACCGCCAGGTCGTCGTTGACTACATCGGTGCAGTTGGGGTTGTCGCGTTGCAGCTGGTAGTTCAGATTCGGATGACCATCGCGCAGCGTTGGCCGCAGCGCCGGCGGCATGCGGCGCGGATTCAGGACGTTACCGCCGGGGTAGTCGAGCGGCAGGCTAAGGCAAAAGGTCAAACCCGCGCGCGCTTCGGCGATGCCTTCCCGGACCTTCTCCGGGGTCAGCAGATTCATCCTGCCGCACTGATCGTCGGCTCCAAAGTCACCCCAATTCGCACCTGGTGGTCGCTGCTGCCATCGCCTGTTGCTGGGCATCCTGATCACTCCCGTTATGGTTGATCGCGGTTGACCGATCTTGCCA
>JAHEMI010000150.1 GCA_024643785.1 Burkholderiaceae bacterium | reverse complement strand
CGATGTGCACGGTGGTCTTCTTGTCGGTCGCCGGCGGGGCGTCGGCCTTCCTCTCACCGGCAATGGTGAGCACGCCTTTCTCGAGCTGGACCTCGATGGCGTCGGCCTCGACTCCCGGGGCGAAGGCATAGACCTCCACCGAAGCCTCGGTGCTGCCGACATTCATTGCCGGGAAGCTGCCACGGGCGAGCCCGCGGATGCTCGGCGAGATGTCGAAAGCCTGCTGCATTTCGCGCTGCAGGCGGTCGAGTTCCGCGAACGCGTCGCGGGGAAACAGGGCTCGGTACATTGCTTCTGATCCTCCCTACGGATTGGATATCGGGTTGCACTTGCGGCGCCGCCAGTGCAGCGCCTCGTGAACCCAAGATATGAGCGGTCAACGGGAATTCAAGGGGGTGGCGAGAGGGGCGCTGTAACCAATCGCCCGGGCGCGGCGAACTAGATTCCAGAGCGCATCTGAAACGTCCCGTCCAGCGGACCGATGCGCCCGGCACCGAGTTTTGCACAGGAGATCGCCTTGGCAGACGCAATTCGCCCGATTCACCCCGCCTGGCTGCGCGCCACCCACTGGCTCAACGCGCTCGCGATGGTGATCATGGCAATGAGCGGCTGGCGGATCTACAACGCGGCGCCGTTCTTCGACTTCCAGTTTGCCCCGGCGATCACCCTGGGCGGATGGCTGGGCGGGGCGATCCAGTGGCATTTCGCGGCGATGTGGCTGCTCGCCGCCAACGGCCTGGTGTACCTGGCGTGCAACGCCGGCACCGGGCGGCTCGGGCGCAAGTTCTTCCCGCTCACGCCGCGCGCCATCGCTGCCGACCTGCGCGCCGCGCTGCGCGGCCAGCTGGCGCACGCCGATCCGCGCCGCTACAACGCGGTGCAGCGCGCCGCCTACCTGTTCGTGATCGTCGACGCCGTGATGCTGGTGCTTTCCGGCCTGGTGCTGTGGAAATCGGTGCAGTTCCCGCTGCTGCGCGAGTTGCTCGGCGGCTACGAGGCGGCGCGGCGGGTGCACTTCTTCGCCATGGCCGCGATGGTCGCCTTCGTCGCGGTCCACCTGGCGATGGTCGCGCTGGTGCCGCGCACCCTGCTCGCCATGATTCGCGGCCGCTGAGGAGCCATCGAGATGATCCGCAAACCAAACCGCAAGATCGCCGTCGACGGCGCTGCCGTGGTCAGGGAAGCACTTGGCCGCATCGAATCGCCCTCACGGCGCCGGCTGCTGCAGCGCTCGCTCACACTCGGCGGCCTGGCACTGCTGACCGGCTGCACGATGAGCGACGAGAACAGCGTCGAGCAGGCGCTCGTGAAGGTCTCGCGCTTCAACGACCGGGTGCAGGGCTGGATCTTCGACCCCAACAAGCTCGCGCCCACCTATCCCGACTCGATGATCACGCGGCCATTTCCGTTCAACGCCTACTACGGCGAGGACGAAATCCGCCAGGTTGACGCCGAGAGCTATCGGCTCGAGGTCACCGGCCTGGTCGCCGATCGTCACGCCTGGACACTGGCCGAACTGCAGCGGATGCCGCAGACCGACCAGGTCACCCGCCACATCTGCGTCGAAGGCTGGAGCGCGATCGGCAAATGGGGCGGGGTGCGGTTCTCGGAGTTCCTCGCCCGCGTCGGCGCCGACACCAGCGCCAGGTACGTCGGCTTCAAGTGCGCCGACGACTACTACACCAGCATCGACATGGCGACCGCGCTGCACGCGCAGACGCTGCTGACGCTCACCTACGACGGCCAGAGGCTGCCGCCGCGCTACGGCTTCCCGCTGAAGCTGCGCATGCCCACCAAGCTCGGCTACAAGAATCCCAAACACATCCAGGCGATCTTCGTCACCAACACCTACCCCGGGGGCTACTGGGAAGACCAGGGGTACAACTGGTTCGGTGGCAGCTGAGCAAGTCTCGGCTGCCCTGAATATCCGGCCTCAGAGCCGCAAATCTAGCTACTCAACCACCAAGGAGCACACCATGATCAAGACCACTACCGCCATTGTTTCGCTCGGCATCCTGCTCGCCGGCGGCAGCGCCTTTGCAGACGACATGAAGAAGGCCGACACCATGGCCACCGACACCATGAAGAAGGACACCATGGCCAAGGACACCATGGCCAAGGACGGGATGAAGAAGGACACCATGAAGAAGACCGCGATGAAGAAGGACTCCATGGCGAAAGACGAGATGAAGAAGGATGCGATGGCCAAGGACGAGATGAAGAAGGACGGCATGGCCAAGGACGGCATGACCAAGCAGTAGGCGTCAAGCCCGCCGCACGGCGCCCTTGGGGCTGTTCAGTTCAGGCAGCGGTCAGGGCGACCGTGCGGGCCGGGAATGCGCGCAGCAACTTGCGATCCATGGTCGCTAGTCTGGTGCCGTGCTTCGCGGCCAGCGCCACGAACTCGCAGTCGTAGGCGGAGCAATCGCTGTCACGCACCAGTTCCAGGACGCTGAGCGAGTCGACCTCGAATTCGAGTCCCGCGAGCAACCCTTCGGCTTCAATTTGTAGTGCGTGTGCCTGCGCGAAGGTCAGGCTGCCGCGGCGCAGGTAGCCAGCGAGAATGTTGCGAAATTCGCTGCGCCACAGGATTGGCGCCGCCCAGTCGGGGTCGCGCTCCAGCAGGGTCTCGGCGGCCTTTGTGAACGCGCCGGGCAGGTAGAGGTAGGCAACCACGTTTGAATCGACGACGATCATGGACGCCCCTGGCGCTTGAAAGCGTCGATCTCCCCGACCGGGAATTTGTTGGGAGACAGGGCGGCGCGCAGTTCGCGGGCGCGCGCCAGCCGTTCGGCGGGCGCGACCTTGGTTGGCACCAGCACCGCCTCGAGGCAGACGATCGCCTCGCTGTTGAGGCTGCGGTGGTGTTCCGCTGCGACGGCCTTCAGACGTTCGTAGAGCTCGTCGGGGATGTTCTTCAGGGTCATGGTTGTCGGCATTGCTTACCCAGCCATAATGGTTCCATTATGGAACCATTATGGTTACGATGGTGTAGGCGGTCAAGGAATCGCGGTGACCAAGATCGGGCAAGACTTCACCAACCGCTGGGTTTCGAAAACACGCCATGTCGATCGGTAAGTTGGTGCGGAAACTGGGCCGCGGCAAGTGCACCGCCACGAATCTGTTTCATGAAGTCGATATGGGGAAGGATCGCGCGGCTTGGGTGTTGCTGGGGGTTTAGGACACCAACCTTCTTGCCAATCTCGTTACGCACGATCTTGATTGGCCCGAGGAGATCAGAGTCGTTCGAGACTACGACGGCAATGTCAAAACGGTCCATATGGGCGTCGTGCAACAAGTGTGTTGCCAGATTCACATCCGACCCCTTCTCCTCTGTCTTGACCACCTTCGCGTATCGCTGCGGCTGACCGGGGGAGACCACCAGGGGCATCATTACCTCGTGGACGAGGAAATGGCCAAGGTGAATAGTTACTGATGGCAATGTTGCCAGGGCGCGCAGATACAGTTGCTGGCGCTGAGGCTGGGAGAGGTCGTTCTGCCGCGCCGAGACCAGGGCAGTAAAGTACTTGATCTCCAGAACGGTGTTCCTGGGCAATAACAGCCCGAACAAGATCTCCAAGTCGAGCCAACGGTACGGCGTCTTGCGAAGCGCACCGTAGTAAAGGTTGAACCCGTCGACGTAGACGTTCGTTCGCATTACCAATCCCTGAAAAGCAGAAGCCACCCGAAGGTGGCTCCGCGCCCAGCCACCGAGGCGACTGGGGAGATGTGCGATCAAGTCTACACAATGCCTGGCATTCTGTCACGACTTGCCGTTGGCATTTCGGCTAATACATATGGATCGCCTAAGCCGCCTGCAGCAGGAACTCAACCTTTACGGCATCGAAGGGAAACTCAATCCCCCCTCCTTCGGCGCGGCTCAAGACACCAGCCGAAAGCAAAGCCGTGACGTCGCCGTGTACGGCCTTCACGTCGCGCTTGACCCGCCGCGCCGAGCGCTGTCCCTTGCCAGTCTTCCATGCGCCGGTAAAGTCGGCCATGGCGTCGGCCGGAGATCGGACATCAAGCGTCACTGTTTTCACGATTCCACCTCCCTTTGGGCGCCTGGGCTTTGGGGCA
>JAHEMI010000149.1 GCA_024643785.1 Burkholderiaceae bacterium | reverse complement strand
GCGGTCCAGGCGCAGATGACCCCGTCGATGGACCGCGGCGTCATCAAGCGCGTGTTCGGGTGGCTGGCGGCCAATCCGGAGGCGCTCGCTCGCACCCACAAGTGCTCGATCAATCTCTCGGGGCTGACGATGAGCGAGGGTTCGATCGCCGGCTACATCAGGGAGCAGCGCGCCTTGCACGGGATACCGGCCGAACAAATCGTCTTCGAAATCACCGAGAGCGAGGCCATCCGCAATCCTGCCGCGGCGTCGCGCCTGGTCGATGAACTCAAGGCCGACGGTTTCGGGATCGCGCTCGACGACTTTGGCACCGGACTGGCGACGTTCGAATACCTGAAGCGCTTCCCGCTCGACTATCTCAAGATCGACGGCTCGTTCATCCGCAGCCTGCCCGCCGACGAGATCGACGAGGAAATCGTGCTCGCCACCGTGCGGGTCGCGCGGCGGCTCAACATCAGCACCATCGCCGAGCACGTCCATACCCGCGAAATCTTTGATCGGCTGACCGACCTCGGGGTACGCAGCATGCAGGGCGAGTTGCTCGGGCGACCGATACGGATCGACGAATTCTTCGCTGCGATCGACGGCTACGCTGCGGCGGCCGCCGAGCGCGTGCGGCCCGGAGCGCTGGCCAGCCGCGAGACCGAGGAAACCTCCCGTCAGCGCTGATCGCCGCCTGCGCCCTCCCAGCGCTGCAGATCGGCAAGATCGTCGACATCCCATAGTTCGCGCAGCAACTTGAGTTCGATCCCTGCCTGCAGCGCCGCCTGGCGCGTTTGTTCGAGCACTGCATCGCTGCCCCAGGCGATGCCGTCGAACAGTGCCGCCAGGGGACGTTTGGCGGCGACCAGCGCATATCCACCGTCCTCGGCCGGGCTGAGCGCCGCATCGGCGCCAGCAAGCGCGGCAAATGCGCCGTCGAGATCACGCACCCCAATCACCGGGCAGTCGCAGCCGATCAGCACCGCCTCCTCGAAACCGGCGGCAAAGGCGCGCTCGAAGGCATCGAGCATGCGCGCTCCGAGATCGCCATCGCACTGGAGCTGCCACTGGAAGCCGAGGCGCACCGCGCGGCGCTCGAGTTCGCCTGCGGGGCCCGCGCCGGCCCCGGCCAGAATGACCGTGACTGCGCTGCGTTCGCCATAACGCTGGGCCAGGCGCAAGGTCCGCGTGAGCAATTTACGGTAGACCCGCAGCGCCGGGAGCGCGCCGATATCTGCTGCCAGGCGCGTCTTGACCTGTCCGGCCACGGGTTCCCGCGCAAAGACGAGCAACGCTCGTCGCGCTGGCGCGCTCGCCAGCAGTTCCTCTTGGTGTTGCCCGGCAGCGTCGGTTGCGGCTGCCGGGCCCGCGCCGGGTTGCTCGACCGCCGCTGGCGAAGTGCCGTAATAACGCCGATAGAGATCGTCGGGAGAGGCGCCCAGGGCGTAGAGCGCGCGATAGGACCACATCCGCAGGATGGTGCGCAGCGCACCCTGCTCCTGCCAGCGCCGCGACGAACTCGTCACCACTGCGCTCAGGCATGTCGGCGGGCCGACAGCGCGCTTGAGCCGGGCACAGAAGTCGACATCCTCCATCAGTGCCAGCGCCGCGAAACCTTCGACAAGTTCCCAGGCGATCGCGGTCACGAAGATCGCCTGGTCACCGGTCGCAATCCCGGTCAGGCGCGAGCGCAGATTCATGGCCCCGGCGACCACCCGCAGGAGCGGTGTCGAGGGTTCGAGACGGATATCGAATCGTCCCCAGGCGGCCTCGCGCGGGGCGTGCGCCAAAGCGGCCGCAAGCGCGCTCAGGGCGTCCGGCGGCAATCTGCAGTCAGCGTGCAGGAACAACAGCACATCGGCAGTCACGGCTGCGGCCCCGGCATTCATCTGGGACCATCGCCCCGGTGCCGCCGTGATCACGGTCGCGCCGGTGCTGGCGGCGAGTTCGCGGGTGCGGTCGCTGCTGCCGCCGTCGACCACCACCGTCACCACCTCGGGTACAACGCCTGCGGCGGCCGCCTGCGCCCAATATGCCGCCGCCGCGCTGACCGAGGCCAACGCCGCGCCGATCCGCTCTTCTTCGTCGAGCGCTGGAATGATGACCGCTATACGCCGCATCAACTCCTGCCTGCCCCCCGCTGCCAGTCGTGGTAGCGCCGCGCCCACGCCAGCAGCCGCTGTGGTGCGTGGGCCTTCTTCCACTCACCCGCCGCGTACTTGTTGGCTTCACTGAGCGTCGGATAGATATGGATCGTACCAAGGATCTTGTTCAAACCCAGCCCGTGCTTCATGGCACTGACAAATTCGGTGATCAGCTCGCCGGCATGTTCGCCAACGATGGTCACCCCCAGAATCCGGTCGCTGCCGGGGCGCGTCAGCACCTTGACGAAGCCGTAGGCCGCCTCATCGGCGATCGCGCGGTCAAGCTCGTCGATGCCGTAGCGCGTGACCTCGACGGCGATGCCGCGCTCGTCGGCCTCCTGCTCGTTGATTCCCACCCGCGCAACTTCCGGCGCAGTGAAAGTGCACCAGGGAATGACCGAGTAGTCGACGCGAAACTTGCGCAAGCGGCCGAAGAGCGCGTTGACCGAGGCGTACCACGCCATGTGCGCCGCGGTGTGGGTGAACTGGTAGGGTCCGGTGACGTCCCCGCAGGCAAAGATGTTGGGATAGTTGGTCTCGAGAAACTCGTTGACCTCGATGGTGCGATCGCGCGCCACCGGAATCTCCAGATCCTCGAGCCCGAAACCGCTCACCCGCGGGCTGCGCCCGAGCGCACAGAGCATCTGGTCGAATCCGATCCTGACCGTCTCGCCGGCGATGTCGCTGCGTTCGGCAATCATGGTGCGCTCGCCGTCAGCGAGCTCGAAGCGCAGTGCCCGGTGGTTGACCAGGACCTCCACCCCGTCGGCGACGAACGCTTGCTGCACCAGTTGCGAGACCTCCTGATCCTCGCGCGCCAGCAGGCGTGGAGCCATCTCGACCAGCGTCACCTGCGAGCCCAGCCGTGCGAAGGCCTGGGCCAGTTCACAGCCGATCGGGCCGCCACCGAGCACCAGCAGCCGGCGGGGCTGCTCGCGCAGCGCCCAGACCGTGTCCGAGGTCAGGTAGCCGACCTCCTCGATGCCCGGAATTGGCGGGACCAGGGGCGCCGCCCCGGTGGCGACGATGATGTTGCGGGTGGTCAGCACGCGCGTGCCGGTCCCCGGCTTGCCAGCGCTCCCCGCGAGCGTCACCTCGACCTCCCAGGGCGAGAGAATCCGGGCCTCACCGCTCAGGCACTCGACACCGAGTTCGGTGTAGCGCTCCACCGAATCGTGCGGCGCGACGGTGTTGACCACCCGCGCGACCCGCTCCATGATTTCGGCGAAGTCAAATTCCGCGCTCAGCGAACGGATGCCATAGCGCGCGGCGTGACGGGCCTGATGGAGCAACTTCGCCGAACGGATCAGCGCCTTGGACGGCACGCAGCCATAGTTGAGGCAATCGCCCCCCATCTTGTGGCGCTCGACCAGGGTCACCTTGGCCTTGACCGCGGCCGCGATATAGGCGCTAACCAGACCGGCGCTGCCTCCCCCGATGACCACCAGGTTGCGCTCGAAACGCGCGGGTCGCCGATAGCCCCGGTAGGCCTGGCGGCGCTTGATCAGCTCGATCACCCGCCGCGCGGCCAGCGGCAGCAAGCCGATCGCCACGAACGATGCCAGCAACCACGGGGAAAGAATCCCGGCAAGTGAATCGAGTTGCGCCAGCTGGCTGCCGACGTTGACGTAGACGATCGTCCCGGCAAGCATTCCCAGTTGGCTGACCCAGTAGAAGGTGCGCGCCGGGATCGTGGTCAGTCCCATCGCCAGATTGACCGCGAAGAACGGGAAGACCGGGATCAGGCGCAGTGAGAACAGGTACAACGCGCCGTCGCGCGCCACCCCGCGGTTGATGGTGGCGAGCCGGTTCGCGAACTTCGCCTGGACCGCGTCGCGAAAGAGGAAGCGCGAAAAGAGAAAGGCCAGCGTGGCGCCGATGCTGGAGGCGAACGAGACCACCACCACGCCCCAGAAGACTCCGAGAAATGCCCCGGCGACCACCGTCATCAGCGCCGCGCCCGGCAATGACAACGCTGCCATCACGACGTACGCGGCAAAGAACGACAGCCCCACCG
>JAHEMI010000060.1 GCA_024643785.1 Burkholderiaceae bacterium | reverse complement strand
TGCTGTTCATCTGCAATGGCCGGCGCGTATTCGTGCTTCGGTGACCATGGCGTCCGTATAATCGTAACGCGATTTCCAGTACCTCCCCAGCCCCGGTGACGGAATCGGTAGACGTAGCGGACTTAAAATTCGCGGCCGAAAGGCGTGCCGGTTCGAGTCCGGCCCGGGGCACCAGCAGCGCGTCAGGCGCAGGCAGCAGAGATGACGAACCCGCAGGAAGCCCTCGCCGAAGTCCGCTCCTGGATCGATGACGCACGGCGCGTCGTGGTCCTTACCGGCGCGGGAATATCGACTGATTCGGGCATCCCCGATTTTCGCGGCCCGCAGGGCGTCTGGACCCGTAATCCCGCGGCAGAGCGGCTCTCGACGATCGACAACTACCTTGCCGACCCCCAGGTGCGCCGGGAAGCGTGGCAGGCCCGGCTCGGACATAGCGCCTGGCAAGCCCGCCCGAACAGCGCCCACGACGCTCTGGTGGCGCTCGAGAGGCGAGGCAAGCTGCACGCCCTGATCACCCAGAACATCGACGAGTTGCACCAGATCGCCGGGAACTCACCGGAACTGGTGCTCGAAGTACACGGGACGATGCGCCGCGCAATGTGCTGGCAGTGCGGCGAGCGGACCCCGATGCTCGAAACCCTGGCGCGGGTGCGGGCCGGGGAGAGCGATCCGGCGTGCCGGTCGTGCGGCGGCATCCTCAAGAGCGACACCATCTACTTCGGGCAGGCGCTGGATATGGAGTTGCTGGCGCGCGCCATGGCGGTGGCAGGCGAAGCCGACGTGATGATCGCGGTCGGCACCACGCTCCAGGTCTATCCGGTTGCCGAGGCCGTGCCGATCGCACGGCGCGCCGGGGCGCGGATCGTGATCGTCAACGGCGAGCCGACCGCCCTCGATGAGCTCGCCGACGCGCTGTTGCGCGGTTCGATCAGCAAACTGCTGCCGGGAATCTGTTGAGCCTGGGTCAGCACCGCAGGCCGCTCAATTGTCAATCGGCAAAAAAACTTGCTTCTAACCTGGACTATGCAAAGTTTTTTGCATTTTGCCTGGCATTTTGCTATGGTGGGCGCCTATGCAAACTTATGTGTCGACCCAGCCGCCGCCCCACAACCTCGAGCAACTGCGAGTGCTCGTGGCGCGGATCCGGCGGGGAGAAGGCGGTTTGCGGCTTGGCCACCGGGCCAGCGACGCCCTGGCGCAACTGGTCGACACGCCCCGGCAGACGGCAATCTCATCGATTTCCGAACTCGCCGCGGCTACCGGCGTCAACGCTTCGACACTGACGCGGCTGACCCACAAGCTTGGCTACAAGGGGTTTCACGAGTTCCAGGATGTCTTCCGCCGTTCGATTGCCGATGGCACTGATGGCCCGGCACCGGTCAGCGCCGGTCTGTCCGGTGAGATGACCAGTGCCGAGCTGGTGGCGCTGATCGCCGCCGAGCAGATCAGGGATATCTCAGCCACTACCGAGAAGCTGATCGCCAATGACATCGACCAGATTTGCACCCGTCTGATCGGGGCGCGGGAGGTCAGGATCCTCGGCGCCAGGAACATGCATGGCGCGGCGATCACGTTGGCCTATGGCCTCGGTAAGCTCCGCGGCGGGGTGGCGATGCTCAGTCTGGCCGACAGCGGGCTGTCCCACGCGATGGCGCAGCTCGGCGCCAAGGACGTGATCGTGATTCTTTCCAATGCCCCGCACCCGCGCGGAATGCTCGACTGG
Source organism: Burkholderiaceae bacterium (assembly GCA_024643785.1). Lineage (GTDB taxonomy): Bacteria > Pseudomonadota > Gammaproteobacteria > Burkholderiales > Burkholderiaceae_E > JAGXFR01. The sequence continues at coordinate 13,977 of JAHEMI010000060.1, read as the reverse complement.
GTCCGGGTGGTGGCCGCCCAGGGTGTCGGGGTGATAACGGTTTCCGATGCCCGTGACCGCTCGTTGGCGCGCGCGGCGGAACACGCTATCGTTTGTGAAATGGGCAGCAGTTCGTTCGGGGCCGGAACGACCTCGGTGATCGCCGCCCTGGAAGGACTACTGGCGGTCTTGGCGCGCCGCCTGGGCGAGGGCGGCCAGGTCGAGATGCAGCGCCGTGAGCGCCTGATAAGCGAACTTGAGGCTGTCGTCATGGGCTCTTAGCCCGACGCCAGCTGCACTAGGGATTCCCCTGCCGGGGGATGGTTTTTTTGGGTCGTAGTCTCATCATTTAGGAGAACGTTGCAATGAGTAAGAAACTGAAGATTTCGGGCGTCCTGAGCGCCATTGTCTGCGCCGGACTGGTGACGGCCGCGGCGCCCTCGGTGGCGGCCGATCGGTTCGTGACGATCGGCACCGGCGGCGTGACCGGTGTGTACTACGCCGCTGGCGGCGCAATCTGCCGCCTGGTCAACAAGGACCGCAAGACCACCGGCATCCGCTGCTCGGTCGAAAGTACTGGCGGCTCGGTGTACAACATCAACGCGATTCGCGGCGGCGAGCTCGACCTCGGCGTGGCGCAGTCGGACTGGCAGTACAACGCCTTCAAGGGCGAGTCCAAGTTCAAGGACGCCGGTGCGATGAGCGAACTGCGCGCGGTGTTCTCCCTGCATCCGGAGCCGTTCACGGTGCTGGCGCGCAAGGAAGCCAACATCAAGTCCTTCGCCGATTTCAAGGGCAAGCGTTTCAACGTCGGCAACCCCGGCTCGGGCACCCGTGCCTCGATGGACGAACTGCTGGGCGCGCTGGGCTGGAAGATCACCGATTTTTCGCTGGCTTCCGAGCTGAAGGCTGACGAGCACGGCGCCGCGCTGTGCGACAACAAGATTGACGGCTTCTTCTACGGCGTCGGTCACCCGTCGGCAAACATCCAGGATCCGACCACTACCTGCGGCGCCAAGCTGATTCCGCTGACCGGCCCCGCTATCGACAAGCTGGTCGCAAGCAATCCGTTCTATGCCAAGGTCGAAATTCCCGGCGGCATCTATGCCAACAACCCGGCCGCGACCCCGACCTACGGCGTGATGGCCACCTTCGTGTCGTCGAGCAAGGTTTCGCCCGACCTGGTCTACCAGATCGTCAAGGCGGTGTTCGAGAACTTCGACGATTTCAAGAAGCTCCACCCGGCGTTCGCCCACCTGGCCCCGAAGGACATGATCAAGAACGGTCTGTCCGCTCCGCTGCATGACGGCGCGGTCAAGTACTACAAGGAAAAGGGCTGGATGTAAGCAGTAGCCCGGCAGCACCGGACCGGCGCCTGCGGGTGCCGGTCCTGACGAACAAACTTGCGGGGACGGGCAGAGCAGCATGCCACCGCGCAAAATTGCCGGCCCGGCGGGGCGCTTTGCGGCCCGCCGCTGCCCGGTACAGTAGTGGTGCAAGGAGGAGGCAGAGATGAGCAAAAAGGCGGAGCAAGCGGCCGAATTGGACAGCACAAAGCTGCAGGAGCTGGTTGCCGAGAGCGATACCGGCGGTCGAAATCCAACCGGTTTTGTCGCGCAACTGCTTATGGGGGTGGCGCTGTTCTGGTCGATCTTCCAGCTCTGGTATGCCTCGCCCTTGCCCTACACCTTCGGGGTGCTGGTGTTCAACGCCACCGAGGCGCGCTCGATCCACCTCGCACTGGCGGTCTTCCTGGCGTTCACCGCATATCCGGCTTTCAAGCGCTCGCCGCGCCAGCACGTGCCAGTGATCGACTGGATCCTGGCATTGGTCGGAGCGTTCTGTGCCGGCTATCTCTACCTGTTCTATACCCAGTTGGCTGGCCGGCCCGGCCAACCCATCACCATGGACCTGGCGGTCGCGGTAATCGGGATGGTGCTGCTGCTGGAGGCAACGCGGCGCGTCCTTGGCCCGCCGATGACGGTTGTCGCGCTGCTGTTCCTGGTCTACATGTTCGGCGGCCAGTACATGCCCGAGATGATCGCCCACAAGGGCGCGTCGCTCGCCAAGGGCATGAACCACCAGTGGCTGACCACCGAGGGCGTGTTCGGGATCGCGCTGGGCGTTTCGACCAGCTTCATCTTCCTGTTCGTGCTCTTCGGCTCCCTGCTCGACAAGGCCGGCGCGGGCAACTACTTCATCAAGTCGGCGTTCGCGCTGCTCGGGCACATGCGCGGCGGCCCGGCCAAGGCGGCCGTGGTGTCGTCGGCGGCCACCGGCATCATTTCGGGCTCGTCGATCGCCAACGTGGTGACTACCGGTACCTTCACCATCCCGTTGATGAAGCGGGTCGGCTACCGTCCTGATCAGGCCGGAGCGGTCGAGGTATCGAGCTCGGTCAACGGGCAGATCATGCCGCCGGTGATGGGCGCTGCGGCGTTCCTGATGGTCGAGTATGTCGGCATACCCTATACCGAGGTGATCAAGCACGCTTTCCTGCCGGCGATCATCTCGTACATCGCGCTCTTCTACATCGTTCACCTCGAGGCGCTCAAGGCCAACATCACCGGCTTGCCCCGGCGCGGTCACTCGACCATGTTGCAGCGGCTGCTGGCCTTCGTGTTCACCGTGCTCGGATTGGTCGTGTTCTCCGGTGTCGTCTACTACGGCATCGGCTGGATCAAGGTGGTATTCCCGAACGTCGCCTTCGCGATCATTGGCGTACTGGTGATCGCTGCCTACCTCGGCCTGCTGTGGTATGGGTCGCGACAGCCGGTGCTCGAGCTCGACGACCCGAATGCTCCAGTCTTCGAACTGCCGGAAGCGGCCCCAACGCTCAAGTCCGGACTGCATTACCTGCTCTCGGTGGTGGTGCTGATCTGGTGCCTGATGGTCGAGCAGCTCTCACCGGGCCTGTCGGCGTTCTGGGCAACCATGTTCATGATCATGATCATGCTGACCCAACGGCCCGTGACCGCCTGGATGCGTGGCAATGCCCAGGAGATGGGCGCTGCGACGAAGCTCGGGTTCCAGGACCTGATCGATGGCATGGTCACCGGGGCCCGCAACATGATCGGCATTGGCGTCGCTACCGCGGCGGCGGGCATCATCGTCGGCACCGTTTCGCTTACCGGGATCGGCCTGGTGATGACCGAACTGGTCGAGATGGTCTCCGGCGGCAACCTCATCGTGATGCTCGGGCTGGTGGCCTTCATCAGCCTGATACTCGGCATGGGCTTGCCGACGACCGCCAACTACATCGTGGTATCGACCCTGATGGCGCCGGTGATCGTCGAACTGGGCGCGCAGAACGGACTGCTGGTCCCGCTGATCGCCGTGCACATGTTCGTGTTCTATTTCGGACTGATGGCCGACGTCACGCCACCGGTGGGGCTGGCATCGTTCGCGGCCGCGGCGATCGCCCGCACCGACCCGATCAAGACCGGGATAACGGCCTTCTACTACAGCATGCGGACCGCGATCCTGCCGTTCCTGTTCATCTTCAACACCGAGTTGCTGCTGATCGGAATCCAGTCGCCGATTCACCTGATACTGACGGTGGGGAGTGCGACGATAGCGATGCTGCTCTTCGCCGCTGCGACCCAGGGCTACTTCCTGGTGAGGAGCCGGTGGTACGAGAATATCCTGCTGCTGCTGGTGACTTTCACGCTCTTCCGCCCGGGCTTCTGGCTCGACATGATCTACCCGCCGTTCCAGGAGATCGCGCCGGCAGAAATCATGAAGATCGCCGAGGGCAAACCGGCGGACGGACGGCTGCGAATCTATGTCGAGGGCGAGTCGCTCGAGGGCAAGGCAGTCAACAAGGGTGTCCTGCTGCCGCTGGGCAAGCCCGGTCCGGGCGCACAGCGTCTCAAGGAGGCCGGCCTGACGGTGATGGCATTCGGCAACGACGTCAGCATTGCCGCGGTCCGGTTTGGCAGCGCTGCCGAGAAGATGGGCCTCGAGCAGAGCTTCAAGATCGTCGGACTCGAGGTCCCGGCCGAACGCCCCGACAAGGAATGGCTGTTCATCCCGGCCCTGTTGCTGCTGGGCGGCCTGATGGCGATCCAGCGGCGCCGGCTCCAGGCCGCGTCAGCCAGCTAACGTAAAGGGAGGAACCAAGTGTTCAAGCAAATCCTTTTTCCGGTCGACCTCAGTGAGCCCGACAGCTGGCGCCATGCCTTGCCGGTGGCACTCGAGCAGGCCCGCAGCCATCAGGCGACGCTGCACGTGCTCACCGTACTGCCGGAGTTCTCGGCCCGCGTCAGCCAGTATTTCCCCGATCACGCCCGCGAGAAGTACCGGGCCGATTCGGTGGCCGACCTGACCAGGTTCGTCAAGGAGAATGTCCCCGCCGGCATCGACGTTCGCGAGGTCATCGCCGAGGGCAGGATCTATGAAGAGATCATGGCTGCCGCCGAGGCGGTCGAAGCCGAGCTGATCGTCATGGCCTCGCACGTGCCCAGTACAATGAATAATCTATTGCTCGGCGCGAATGCGGCCCAGGTCGTGCGGCATTGCAACTGTTCGGTCTTGGTGGTGCGCACGAAACCGTAGCGTCCCCCGGCCGGCAACACCGGTCGCGCTGCTGCACCGTCCAGTGTCTGGCCGGTCAGGGCGCGACCGATCCATTTTAGAGAGGGAAAGAGATGCAACTCAAGGACCCGACGCTTTTGCGCCAGCAATGCTTCATCGACGGCAAGTGGCTTGACGCCGATTCCGGCGCCGTACTGGAGGTTGACAACCCGGCAACCGGCGAGGTCGTCGGCAAGGTGCCGCGGATGGGTGCTGCCGAGACCAGCCGCGCCATCGCTGCGGCCCAGGCGGCACTGCCGCTCTGGCGCGCCAAGACCGCCAAGGAGCGTAGCGCCGTGCTGCGCCGCTGGTTCGAGCTGATGCTGGCCAACCAGGAAGACCTGGCGGTGATCATGACCAGCGAGCAAGGCAAGTCGCTGACCGAGTCGCGCGGCGAAATCGCCTACGCTGCCTCGTTCATCGAGTGGTTCGCCGAGGAAGGCAAGCGCATCTATGGCGATACCATCCCGGCGCAGGGCGGCGACCGTCGGATCGTGGTGATCAAGGAACCGATCGGTGTGTGCGCTGCCATCACGCCGTGGAATTTCCCCTCGGCAATGATCACCCGCAAGGCCGGCCCGGCGCTGGCGGCGGGCTGCACGATGATCTGCAAACCGGCCTCGCAGACCCCGCTCTCGGCGTTGGCGCTGGCGGTGCTGGCCGAGCGTGCCGGCCTGCCGGCGGGAGTACTCAACGTCGTTACCGGCTCGGCGCAGCAGATCGGTGGCGAACTGACGGCCAACCCGGCTGTGCGCAAGCTCACCTTCACCGGTTCGACCGAGATCGGCAAGGAACTGCTGGCGCAGTGCGCCGGCACGGTCAAGAAGACCTCGATGGAACTCGGCGGCAATGCCCCGTTCATCGTTTTCGACGACGCCGACCTCGATGCCGCGGTAGCCGGCGCGATCGTCTCCAAGTACCGCAACAGCGGTCAGACCTGCGTCTGCGCCAACCGCTTCCTGGTGCAATCGGGGGTCTACGATGCGTTCGCTGCCAAGTTCGCCAAGGCGGTGGCCGAGCTCAAGGTCGGTAACGGTCTGGAAGATGGGGTCAACCAGGGCCCGCTGATCGACCTGAACGCGGTCAGCAAGGTCGAGGAGCACATCTCCGACGCCGTGAGCAAGGGTGCACGGGTCACGGTCGGCGGCAAGCGCCACGAGCTGGGCCGGAGCTTCTTCGAGCCGACCGTGCTGGCCGACGTCACCACCAAGATGCTGATCTCGGCCGAGGAGACATTCGGTCCGGTGGCCCCGCTGTTCCGCTTCGAGACCGAGGAAGAAGCGATGCAGATGGCCAACGACACCCCGTTCGGCCTGGCTGCCTACTTCTACAGCCGGGACATTGGCCGGGTCTGGCGGGTTTCCGAGGCCCTGGAATACGGCATCGTGGGGATCAACACCGGGCTGATCTCGACCGAAGTTGCGCCCTTCGGCGGGATGAAGGAGTCGGGAACCGGACGCGAGGGCTCCAAGTACGGAATCGAGGATTACCTCGAGATCAAGTACCTCTGCATGGCGGGGGTCGACCGCTAGCGTTGCGCAGTCCGGCGCAGCAGTGGTTCCAGCGCCGGCCAGACGTTGTCCAGCAGAAGCGGCTGCGCTGCTTCGGTAGGATGGATACGATCGGCCTGGAACAGCTCGCGGCGTTCGGCCACGCGCGCGAGGAAGAACGGCAGCAGCGCGGCGCGCTCGCTGCGGGCCACGTCGACGAAGATGCGCGCGAAGCGCTCCGAATACGCGCGGCCGTAGTTGGGCGGCACCTGCATCCCGAGCAACAGCACCGCGGCGCCGGCCTGGCTCGCGCCCGCGGTGATCTCGCGCAGGTTGGCCGCACTGGCCGTGAGGTTAAGGCCGCGCAAGGCATCGTTGCCACCGAGTTCGACGATCAGGATGGCGGGGCGGTGGGCCGCCAGCAGTTCGCCGATCCGGTTGCGACCGCCGGCAGTGGTTTCGCCGCTGATGCTGGCATTGACGACCTGGTGGCTGAAGCTGTTGCTGGCGAGGCGCTGGCGCAGCAACTCGACCCAGCCACTGCCGCGACGCAGGCCGTACTCTGCCGACAGGCTGTCGCCCAGCACCACAATCGCCGGTCCGCTCGCCGTTGCGGCCTGAACCGGGCGTCCGATGGCCAGTACGGCTACACTGAGCAGCGCCAACAGGAGTGCAAGCAGGGGTGATCTTTTCATGACGGGAATCGTAGTTGAGCAACTCACCAAGCAGGTCAGGGACGCCGACGGCTGGTTGCGGATTCTGGACGAAGTTTCGTTTACGGTGGCGCCGGGTGAAACCCTCGCGGTGCTCGGCGCCTCGGGTTCCGGTAAGTCTACCTTGCTCGGCCTCATGGCCGGTCTCGACTTGCCGACTTCCGGCGCGGTGACGATCTTCGGGGATAACCTCTTTGCCCTCGACGAGGACCAGCGGGCTGCCTGGCGTGCCCGCAACCTCGGTTTCGTATTCCAGTCCTTCCAGCTGCTTGGCCAGATGAATGCGCTCGAGAACGTCATGCTGCCGCTGGAGCTCGCGGCAGTTCCCGATGCCGAGCGACGGGGCCGGGCATTGCTCGAACGGGTGGGCCTGGCCGAGCGCGCCCGCCACTATCCGCGGACGCTTTCGGGCGGTGAACAGCAGCGCGTGGCACTGGCGCGGGCCTTTGCATCGCAGCCCCGGCTGCTGCTCGCAGACGAGCCGACCGGGAGCCTCGATGCGGCCACCGGCGAACGGGTCATCGACCTGTTGTTCGAACTCAACCGCGAGGCCGGGGCGACACTGGTTCTCGTGACCCATGATCCCGATCTGGCGCTGCGCTGCTCGCGCCGGCTTACCCTTCACGCCGGCAGGGTTGCAGCGCTCCAGGGCGCCTGAGGCATTACCGGGCCACGAGTTCCCGGTCAGCGCCGGCGCAGTCGCGCGACCAGCGCAGCGGTCGACGGATCCATGTCGCTCGGCATGGCCAGCCCGGGATCGGTGAGCAGCGCCTCGATTCGCAGCGCCACCCTCTTGCCGAGCTCCACGCCCCACTGGTCGAAGGAGTTGATCCGCAGCAGCCAGCCCAGCGATGCGGTCTTGTGCTCGTAGAGCGCGAGCAGCGCACCAAAGGCGCGCGGCGCAAGGGCATCGAGCAGGATCGTCGTCGAGGGCCGGTTGCCCGGGAAACGGCGGTGCGGATTCTCTGGCTCGGAGTCGCCGCGCAGCAGCGCTTCGGCCTGCGCCAAGCCGTTGGCCAGCAACTTCGCGGCTGCTGAAGAAAGCGGGCCGGGCGGCGGGGCCACCAGAATGAAGTCGACCGGCACGACCGCCGGTCCCTGGTGCAGCGCCTGGAAGAACGAGTGTTGCGCGTCGGTTCCAGGTTCACCCCAGATTACGGCTCCGGTGGGGTAATCGACCGCGTTGCCATCGCTGTCCACCCCTTTGCCGTTGCTTTCCATCTGCAACTGCTGCAGGTAGGCTGGCAGTCGGCCCATGGGTGCGCTGTAGGGGATTACCGCTTCGCTCTGTGCCCCCAACACCAGCGAGTTCCAGAGCGATACCAGGGCGAGCATCGCCGGGGCATTGCGTTCGATCGGCGCGCTGCGGAAATGCTCGTCGACGGCGCGCGCTCCCGCGAGCAGCTCATCGAAGGCCGCGGCCCCGATCGCCACCATCAGCGGCAAACCTATGGCCGACCACAGCGAGTAACGGCCTCCCACCCAATCGGGAAACGAAAACAGCGCCGACTCCGGCACCCCGAATTCGCGCGCCCGATCCGGTCGCGCGGTGACACCAGCCAGGTGGCGGTGCAGTTCGCCGGGGGCAATTCCCGCGGCGAGCAGCCAATCGCGCACGGTCGTCGCGTTGGTGAGCGTTTCGGCAGTGGTCCAGGTCTTCGAGGAAATTATCGCCAGGGTAGTGCCGGCGGCGAGTCCTTGCCGCACGCTGTGCCAGGCTTGGGGATCGACATTGGCCAGGAAGTGGATGCGCAAACCGGGCTGGCCGTATTGAGCCAGCGCCTGGCAGGCCAGTTCCGGGCCGAGCGCCGAGCCGCCGATACCGATCGCCACGATGTCGCTGATGCGCTCCCCGCCCGCGCCCCGGTGCCTGCCGTCGCGCAGTGCCGTCGACCACTCGCCCATGCGCCCGAGCGTTGCCCGGACCTGGGGTACGACGTCCTCGCCGCCAGCGAGTTTCATTGGCTCCAGGGATCGCAGCGCGACGTGGAAAGCGGCGCGCTGCTCGGTGAAATTGATCGTCTCGCCGGCGAACATCCGGTCGCGGGCGGCTTGCCAGCCGCAAGCCCGGGCATGGGCGAACAGGGTCCCGAGTTCGGCCAGCGGCAAGCGCTGGCGCGACAGGTCGACGTCCAGCGGCCCGCATTGGAAGTTGAGCCGCTCGCGGCGCTTCGGTTCGGTCGCGAACAACTCGTTGATCGAGCACTCGGCAAGAGTCCGGGAACGCTCGCGCAGTGCCGCCAGCGACTCCTGGAACGCGCTGCGGGCGCCGTCACCGGGCATCTTGTTCTCGACAGTCATTGATTTCCTCGCAGATCAGGCCCGGCAGCTGCGCCGCCGACATGCCGCAGTGGCGCCGGTGACTGGCGCTCCAGCGCTCACCGGCCCGGCCGTGCAGCCAGACCGCGAGGAGCGCAGCCTCGTGCGCGCCGTAGCCCTGCGCCAGCAGCGCGGCGGCAACGCCAGCGAGCACATCGCCGGTTCCGGCACTGGCCAGGGCCGGGCTGCCCGAGGCGTTTACCGCCCAGTTTCCGCCCGGCTCGGCGATCACCGATCCGGCTCCCTTGAGCACCACCACGCAAGCGCTGCGCCGCGCCAGTTCGCGCGCGCATCCGATCCGGTCGGCGGCTATTTCGGCAGACCCGATGCCCAGCAGGCGCGCCGCCTCCAGCGGGTGGGGCGTAAGAATCGTGGTGTCGGGGGCGCGCGCCGCGAGCCGGGCAAAACTGGCCGCCGGCGTACCCTGGGACGCGACAATATTGAGGGCGTCGGCATCGAGTAGCAACGCGGCCGGGGACGCGATCGCGCGTCCCAGCAGCACGCTGGCGGCGTGGCTGCTGCCGAGTCCGCAGCCGATCGCCACCGCGCTGACGTCGGCGAGCGCCTCCTCGCTGTCGCGGGTCATCAGTTGCGGCTGCCCGGGATCAAAGACTGGCCCGTCTGGTCCCGCGACGTAGACCTTGCCGGCACCAGCGGCGCTGGCGCCACGTCCCGCCAGCAAGGCCGCGCCGCCCATGCCCCTGGCGCCGCCGATGACGCAAACCGTTCCGAAGCTGCCCTTGTGGCTGCTCGCCGCTCGGGTCCGCAACCGTTCTGCGACCCAGCGCTCGCCGACCAGCAGCCCGTCGGGCGGCGGGAACTCGTCGGTGCCGAGGTCGGCAACGCGCAGCTGCCCGACGTACTCCGGCGCCGCGCCGGTGTGCAGCCCAGGCTTGTCGGCGATCATGGTGACGGTCGCGACACAGCGCAGCGCGACGCCGGCACTGCCGCCGACGACAGCGCCGGTGTCGGCGTCGATGCCGCTCGGCACGTCGACGCCCAGAGCGATGCAGCCCGATTCGTTCAGACTCCGGGCGAGCAAGGCATAGTCGCCGTCGAGGGCGCGGCCCAGCCCGATTCCGAATAGGCCGTCGATAAAGATTGCGCCGTCCCGGGCGTAGCGCAGCAATTCGTCGCTGCGCAGGAAACCCGATCCGCTCGCGAGCCAGCGTTCACGGACCGCGTGCGCCTCGCCGCCAGCTGGCGGAGCAGCACCCGACCAGGCATGGCAGGTAAAGCCGCTTTCGCGCAGCTTGAGCGCGGCGAGCAGGGCGTCACCACCGTTGTTGCCCGGTCCGGCCAGCGCGATCAGGGGCGTGCCCCGCGGCAGTTGCCAGGCGATGCGCTCCGCCGCGTCGGCACAGGCGCGCGCGGCCCGATCCATAAGCGTGCCGTCGGGCAGCCGCGCCAGCCAGGCGCGCTCGATACCGCGGATCGTGGCCGTGGTGAACAGCGCCCCCGGCGCAGGAGCCATGCCGGGGCAGCCGGTGAGGTCGGGGTCCATGGCCTGATTCTAGTGCCTCACGCCGGTCGCAGGGCGCTCGGACCGGCTGTGCCGGTCCCGAGGACTGCCTCCGAGCTCAGGCGCGGCGCGCAGTGCTCAGGGCGCCATGCGCATCTGATGCGGCAGCCAGGTCACCAGGTCAGGGAACAGGTAGATCAGGGCGACCGCCAGCACCATCAACAGGAACATCGGCATGGCCGCCCGCGCAATCCACGGCAACTCCAGCTTGGTCATGCCCTGGAGCACGAACAGGTTGAACCCTACCGGTGGCGTGATCTGGGCCATCTCGACCACGATCACCACGAAGATGCCGAACCACAGCAGGTCGATTCCGGCCGCGGTGACCGTGGGCAGGATCACGCCCATGGTCAGCACCACGATCGAGATCCCATCCAGAAAGCAGCCCATCACTATGAAGAAAGCGGCCAGGGCCATGATCAGGCCCCACTGCGGCAGACCCAGTGAAGCGATGAACTCCGCGAGGTGGCGCGGGAGCCCGATGTAGCCCATCGACAGCGTCAGGAAGGTGGCCCCTGCCAGGATCAGCGCGATCATGCAGTACAGCCTGGTCGCGCCCATCAGCGAGTCGCGGAAGGTGTCCCAGCGCATCGATCCCTGGATGGTGGACAGCACCAGCGAGCCGACGACGCCGATCGCCGCGGCCTCGGTAGCGGTGGCGATGCCGGCGTAGATCGAACCCAGTACGACGCCGATCAGCCCGATCACCGGGATCAGGCTGCGCGAGGCGTAGACCTTCTGCCAGAAGGTCGTGGTGCTGTCGGCCGCGGGGATTCGGCCGGGGTTGAGCAGCGACCAGATGATCACGTAGCCGCTGAACATCCCCGCCAACAGGAGCCCGGGGATCACGCCGGCGATGAACAATTGCGCGATCGAAATCTCGGCGGCAACGCCGTAGACGATCATGATGATCGAGGGCGGGATCAGCAATCCCAGCGTCCCGGCGCCGGCCAGCGTGCCGACCACCATCCGCTTGGGATAGCCGCGCTGCTCGAGTTCGGGCAGCGTCATCTTGCCGATCGTGGCGCAGGTCGCCGCCGAAGATCCCGAGACTGCGGCGAAGATCGCGCAGCCAATGATATTGGTGTGCAGCAGTCGCCCCGGCAGGGCGTTCATCCACGGCGCGAGACCGCGGAACATGTCCTCGGACAGGCGGGTGCGAAAGAGGATCTCGCCCATCCAGATGAACAGCGGCAACGCCGTCAGCGTCCAGCTCGACGATGATCCCCAGATGGTCACCGCCATGGCGTCGCCGGCGGGGCGCGACGAGAACAGTTCCATCCCGATCCAGGCGACGCCCGACAACGCCAGGCCGATCCAGACGCCGCTGCCCAGCAGCAGGAACAGCGCGACGACTAGCAGCGAGATGATGATCAGGTCGGTCATGTGCCGAGGTCAGTGCCGGGCAGGGACCGGCGGAGCCTATTCGTTGCGGAGGATTTCATCGATTTGCCGATGGTGTTGCCGGCGCCCGAGCAGCTCGAGGACGAACTCGTCGATGAAGGCGATCAGCAGGATGAATGAACCGACGACCATCGAAAGCTCCGGAATCCACAGCGCGATTGCGTCGTTGCCGGTCGAGATGTCGTTGAAGAGGTAGGACTGCCAGGCGAAACGCGCGCTGTAGTAGGCGAACAGGGCGGCCAGCAGGGTCGCCGCGCCCAGCGAGAAGATCTCGAGCGCGCGCCGCACCCGCGGGGAAGCCGCATTGAGCACCAGGGTCACGCGAATATGCTCGTCGCGCTTGAGGGTGTAGGCCAGTGCCAGGAAGCCGGCGCCGGCCATCAGGTAACCGGCGTAGGAGTCGGTGCCGGGAATGAACATGTTCGATTCCCGGCTCACCACCCCGGCGATCACCGTTACCAGTACTCCGATTATGCACACCGCCGCCAGCACGGCGGCGGTGTCATAGAGGCGATCGAGTGCCCGGCGCATTACATCTTGTTGTAGGCGTCGAGGATTGCCTTGCCTTCAGCACCGGCCTTCTTGAGCCAGTCGTCGACCATCACTTCGCCGACCTTCTTGAACTCGGCGCTCATCTTGGCTGACGGCGGTTGCACGGTCATGCCGTTGGCCTTGAGCTGGTCGACATACCAGCCGGTCTTCTCGGCCGAGATCTTCCAGCCGCGCGCTTCGGCATCGGCTCCGGCCTTGAGCAATGCGGTCTGGGTTGCCTTGTCGAGGGCATCAAAGGCCTTCTTGTTCACGATCACGGCGTTCTTCGGAATCCAGGCCTGGGTGTCATAGAAGAACTTCAGGTGCTCGAAGGTCTTGGTGTCGTACCCGGTCGAGCCCGAGGAGATGTAGGACTCGACCACGCCGGTCGCCAGCGCCTGTGACAGTTCGGCGGCCTGGATCGTCACCGGCTGGGCGCCGAACATTTCGGCGATCTTGGCGGTGGCGGGGTTGTACGAGCGGAACTTGACGCCTTTCAGGTCACTGGCGCCGTCAAGGGCCTTCTTCGAGTACAGCCCCTGCGGCGGCCAGGGCACGGTGTAGAGCAGCATCATGCCCTGCGAGGCCAGCAGCTTCTCGAGCGCCGGCTTGGACGCCTTGTAGAGCTTCTGCGCCGCGTCGAAGCTGGTCGCCACGAAAGGCAGCACGTCGACGCCGAAGAGGGCGTTCTCGTTGGCGAAGTTGGAGACCAGGATCTCGCCGAGCTGGGCCTGGTTGCCCTGGACGGCGCGCTTGATCTCCGGCGCCTTGAACAGCGACGCACCGGCATGGACCGTGATCTTGAGTTTGCCGCCCGAGAGCTTGTCGACGTCGTTGGCGAACGCGACCAGGTTCTCGGAATGGAAATTGCTCGCCGGATAGGCGGCTGGCAGATCCCACTTGGTTTGGGCGGCGGCGCTGCTGGCGCCAAAAACGAATGCGGCGAGGCCGAGGGCACCCACCGCGCTGGCGAGTCGACTGATTTTCATTGTATTGTCTCCGCTTGGTTGGAAGATCGCCGCCCAGTGTACGAAATAACACCGCCTTCGTCGCCCTGTCGATTGCTGCGAGCCAGAGACCATGATGGAACACCGAACGGCCCTGAATGCTAGGTAGTCGGCGGACAGCTTGTCAACCATTCGTTGACTACGTGGGGAGAAGTCTTGCTGCAAGGAAAGGGGAATCGCGCCGGTGAGGCGGGACGGGACGGTCAGACTGGAAGTGACGGTGAAGCCGGCGGCGGACACCTCGGGGTGTTGATGCTTGACACCCATTTCCCGAGAGTGGCCGGCGACATCGGCAACCCGGCCACCTTTGCCGGCAAAGTGCGCTACGCCACGGTGCGCGGGGCCTCGCCAGCGCGGGTGGTAGGCAGTTCGGATCGCGCATTGCTGGCGCCATTCATCGCCGCCGGGCAGGAACTGGCGAACGCCGGTGCTGCCGC
>JAHEMI010000148.1 GCA_024643785.1 Burkholderiaceae bacterium | reverse complement strand
TAGTCCATGCGCACCGCGGCGCTGACGGTGCGTCGCACCAGCTCGATGCTCTCGTTGTAGGTCGGGATCAGGACGTCAACCGTCAGCCCCGCAGGTGCGGGTGGCGCAACCCTTCTACTCATCCGCCAGCACATGAAGAAGTGCAGCAACGCGGTCGCGAACCCGAACACCTCGGCACAGTAGATAACGATCGAAAAAGCCCGGGCGTCGGGATTGAAAGTGCCGAGGCGCCAGTGCAGGTACCAGACGGCGATCGCGATGAACACCCACACCAGAATCCGGCGCGGGATGCTCAGGGGCTCGTAGGCGATCTTCCTGTCGGTAGAGTCGGTCATCAGTTTCTTTTGAGTCACGCCGCGCGCACGAGGCCAGCGGCCATCAATGGTGACGGAGCGATTATGGTTTTTGTTCGGGCCGGCCGAATCGCCAAAGGAGCTAGCCGGAGCCTAGGAGTCGATATTCGGCGCATACAAGGAGCTATCCGTTGCCAAATTAGCACCTGACAGAGGTCGCCGCGGTGAACTTGTTCACGCCATACAACAGTCGAGTCAGTACTCGCGCGTGAAACCCTCTTCGACGACTTCGGCAGCGCGCAGCACCGCGCGGGCCTTGACCTCGGTCTCCTGCCACTCGCTCTCGGGCACCGAGTCGTGGACTATGCCGGCCGCGGCCTGGACGTGGAGCGTGCCGTCCTTGACGATCCCGGTGCGGATGGCGATGGCCACGTCCATCTCGCCGGAATAGCTGAGATACCCGCAGGCGCCGCCGTAGACGCCGCGCTTGGTCGGCTCGAGTTCGTCGATGATCTCCATCGCCCGCACCTTGGGCGCCCCGGTCAGGGTTCCCGCCGGGAAGCTGGCGCGCAACACGTCGATGGCATCGAGCCCCGGTTTAAGGGTGCCGTCGACGCTCGAGACGATGTGCTGCACGTGGGAATACTTCTCGATGATCATCCGGTCGGTGACCCGTACGCTGCCGGTCACCGCGATCCGGCCGACGTCGTTGCGGGCCAGGTCGATCAGCATCAGGTGCTCGGCACACTCCTTGGGGTCGGCGAGCAGTTCGGCGCCCAGTGCTGCATCCTCGCGCTCGGTCAGGCCGCGGCGCCGGGTGCCGGCAATCGGCCTGATCGTCACCCTGGTCGCCGGGGCGCCGGAGTCGTCCTCGACCTGCTCCTCGCGCACCAGGATCTCGGGCGAGGCCCCGACCACGTGGAAGTCGCCAAAGTCGTAGTAGTACATGTAGGGCGACGGGTTGATCGAGCGCAGCGCCCGATAAAGTGACAGCGGCGAGTGCGGAAAGGGCTTGCGCAGGCATTGCCCGATCTGCACCTGCATGACGTCACCGGAGAGGATGTATTCCTTGGCCCGCGCCACCGCTGCCAGGTAGTCGTCCTTGGCGAAGTCGCGGGCGATCACCGAACCGGTCTCGACCTCGCTCTCGACCGGCTCGACCGCCGCGCGGGTCAGGCGATGTTGCAGGTCGCGCAGCCGGCGGCGAGCCGCGATCAGCGCCTCGGGCTGACCGGGATCGGCATAGACCATCAGGTAGAGCTTGCCGCGCAGGTTATCGACGATGGCGAGCTCGTCGATCACCAGCAACAGCATGTCCGGGGTACCGATCGGGTCGGGCTTGTCGCTGGGACCCAGCCGCGGCTCGATGAAGCGCACCACGTCGTAGCCGAAATAGCCCGCCAGGCCGCCGCAGAAACGCGGCAACCCAGGGCGCAAGGCGGTGCGAAAGCGCTGCCGGAACTCGCGCACGAATTCGATCGGATCACCCTGCCTGGTTTCGACAACCTTGCCGTCGCGGACCACTTCGATCGCATCGCCGGTGGCGCGTACCAGGGTGCGCGCCGGCAGCCCGATGAAGGAGTAGCGGCCGAAGCGTTCGCCGCCCTCGACCGACTCGAGCAGCAGCGTGTTGGCGCGCGCACCACGATCGGTGAGCTTGAGATAGATCGACAGCGGGGTCTCGAGGTCTGCAAGGCACTCGACCAGGATCGGAATCCGGTTAAAGCCCTGCGCGGCCAGCGCCCGGAATTCAATTTCGGTCATCGTGCCCCCTCCTGGATCTGGATGCCGGCGGCGCTGGCGCGCCGATTTCCTGCCGGCTGTGCCAGCTTCTGGCGCTGAGCCACCCAGTGGGCGGCAGCCAGCAGTGTCGCCACGATTGCGTCGACGTCAAGAGTCGCAACGTCCCGACCCTCGTTGTAGCCGTAAGGCACCGCCAGCACCGGCATCCCGGCAGCGCGCGCGGCCAGCGCATCGTTGACCGAGTCACCGATCGCGACGACCTCTTCGGGTGCGACGCCGAAACGTCTGCAGACGTGCAGCAGCGGCAGCGGGTCAGGCTTCTTGCGCGTGAGCGCGTCGCCGCCGAGCACCAGCTCGAACTCACCGTCGAGCCCGGTGGCGGCGAGCAACTGGTCGGTGAATGCCTGGGGCTTGTTGGTCACGCAGGCCAGGCGCAGGCCCAGCGCCCGCAACGCCGCGAGCCCCTCGCGCACCTGGGGATAGAGCTGCGCCTGGCGGCCGTTCTCGCGCTGGTAATGCACGGCAAACAGGTCCATCCCGGCCTGCCACGATTCCTGGTCGACCCGGCCGTCGATGTGGCCGGCGAGCGATCGATGCACCAGGATCTCGACCCCCTTGCCGATGAAGGTGGCCAGCAGTTCCTGGGGCAATGGGTCGCGCCCGAGGTCGAGCCGCATCGCATTGGCGGCGGCCGCCAGGTCGGCGACGGTGTCCAGCAGGGTGCCGTCGAGATCGATGACCGCCGCGCGCACTTCAGCTACCACCCACGGCCTTGCGCATCTTGCCGAAGATGTTCCGGTAACCGCCATCGGCATCTGGCGCGCCAAATATCGCCGAGCCGGCGACGAAGGTGTCGGCACCGGCGGCCGCGATCTCGGCGATGTTGTCGACCTTGACCCCGCCGTCGACCTCGAGCCAGATCGGCTGGCCGCCCGCCGCCATATGGGCGTCGATGCGGGCCCTGACCCCGTGCAGCTTGGCGATCGCCGAGGCAATGAAACCCTGGCCGCCAAAGCCGGGGTTGACCGACATCAGCAGCACCATGTCGAGCCGGTCCATCACATGGTCGAGCAGGTGCAGGGGCGTGGCCGGGTTGAACGCCAGCCCGGCCTTGCAGCCGCAGTCGCGAATCAGCTGCAGCGTCCGGTCCACATGGACCGAAGCCTCGGGGTGGAAGGTGATCAGGTTCGCGCCGGCGTTGGCGAATTCCGGGATGATCCGGTCGACCGGAGCGACCATCAGGTGGACGTCGATCGGGATGCTGACGTGGGGGCGCACCGCCGCGCATACCATCGGACCGACCGTCAGGTTGGGGACGTAATGATTGTCCATTACGTCGAAGTGGATGAGATCGGCGCCCGCCGCCTCCAGTGCCCGGACCTCTTCGCCGAGGCGCGAAAAATCGGCCGAAAGGATGCTGGGGGCGATTCTCGTAGTGCGCGTCATGGGTGTGGACTTGCCGCTTAGAATGGAACGTCCATTGTATCGTCAGAGCATTGCCAAAGGCGCCCGGCGCCCGGAGAGCCCATGAGTGAAGACCGTTACCAGATCGAGGTCGAGATTGCCGTCCGCTATGTCCCGGAGCAATCCGACACCGCCCGCCATGAATTCGCCTTCGCCTATACGGTGCGCATCACCAACCGCGGCACGGTGCCGAGCCAGCTGATCAGCCGTCACTGGATAATCGAGGACCAGCACCAACAGGTGATCGAGGTCAACGGCCTCGGAGTGGTCGGGCACCAGCCGCTGCTGCAACCCGGCGAAACCTTCGAGTACACCTCGGGGAGCCGCATCCAGTCCAATGCCGGAACGATGCGCGGCAGTTATTTCTTTGTTGCCGAGGACGGCCATCGGTTCGACGTCGAGATTCCCCAGTTCGCGCTGTGTACGCCGCAGGCGCTGCACTGAAGCGCGACGGCTATTTCTTGCCCCGCATGGTCCAGACTACCAGTGCGAGGACCAGCAGCAGCACCCCCAGCGCCTCGAGATAAACAACCCACATCGCCCCACCTCCTTCGTGACGATTCTAGCCGCAGCAGCCCATTTCGCCCGCGCCATGACTCTGGCACTGGTGGTGCTGCTGGCCGGTTGTGCCAGCGAATCCCGCCCGCCGCTCAAGAACCCTCCTTCCCGGGCAGACTCGG
>JAHEMI010000059.1 GCA_024643785.1 Burkholderiaceae bacterium | reverse complement strand
CGGTAATATCAATCAGACAGCCGCGCACGATCGTGCCTTGCATCTCCAGATCGCGTGCCACCACTTGGCCCGTGACGCTCAGCCAGTGAATGGAATGATCGGGATACACCACCCGGAAATCGAATTGGTACTGTTCTGGGCCGCCGGCGGCTACCGCTTCCAGAATCGCTGCATTTGCCGGCGCACGGTCGTCCGGATGTGTGGCATTCAGGAAAGTATCCAGGTCCCAATTGGTTTGCCATTCCAAGCCGTAGAGCTGATCATGATTGGCGGACCGCGCCATCCGATTGGTGACAAAGTTGTATTCCCATACGGCTACCCGTGCCAATTCGGTGCTCAGCCGCAGTCGCTCTTCACTTTCCCGGAGTTCTTGTTCGGCTCGTTTGCGTTCGGTGATGTCGCGCGTGACCCCGAGCAAACCCATGATCTCCCCGTCAGGACCGCGCAGTGGCGCCGCGTTCGTGGCCAGCCAGCGGCGCGTTCCCCTGAGTCCGGTGATCTCGAACTCCAGTGTTCCACTGTCGCCCTGACAGACCCGTTCGGTCAGAGCCTGGAATGCGGCACGATACTTGGGCTCGATCAGGTTGATCATCTTGCGATCGCGAATCGCTTCTTCCGATTCCGCCTCGATCATCTCCAGACCGGCGCGGTTCATCTGCAGCAGCCGACCGTCGGGCGCGAGTACTTTAACGCACTCGGGCTCGGTTTCGACAATGGTCCTCAGCGTGTTTTCGCTGTGCGCCAACGCCTGGCCGTCCGCCGCCTGCTGCTGCATCAGGCGCCAGATGCGGTGCTGGAAAGCGTATAACAACGCGCCAGCGGCAAGCACCAATGTCGCGAATAGCAGCGCTCGTTGTTGGGCTCCCTCGCGCCAAGGGGCGTAGATCTCGCTCAGCAGGCGCGACACCGACACGCCCAGTGACCGGTCCATCTTGAGTGCCGCCGGCTGCACGGTGCGCTGGGCGATCATGCGCTCCTCGCCGGTGGCAAGCACCAGACCGGAGAATACGCTGGCGTTCTGTCCGCTTTCCTTGTGGCGCAGGAAGAAAGAGCCCGGCCGCGCCAGGTTTGTCCCGGTGATGGCATCGAGCGCGTGCGGAGCCAACAGGTACAACACACCGTCGCCGTGATGCATCGAAGCCACCAGGTCCGGCGCAAAGCGCACCGATTCGAGCAAGGGGTCGAAATAATCGGGCGCCAGGATCGCGACGACCACTCCGGCGAATTCGCCGCGGGCACCAACAATCGTGCGTGCCAGGGCGATGGTATAGGTGCCCAGAACAGTACGAAACGGTGCCGACACGATAAGGACTTCAGTATCCGACTGGGCTTGTGCTGCCTTGAAATAGTCGCGGTAGCTAAAGCTCTCGGTTCTGCCGCGCAACTCGGAGCGGCTCGCCGCAATAATGACGCCCGCAGCGTCAGTGACAAAGACAGTGCGCACCGCGGCCATGGCCTCGGCAACGGTTTCGAGATGTGCGTTGAGCCGTGCGCCCGCAGGCTCAGCCGTCGGTAGTTCGCTTATTCCCCCCAGCGCCGCGTTGATGGCGGCGAGGTTGGTCTCGAGATTCACCGCGACGACACGCGTCATCGCCAGCAGCCGCGTCTGCTCGAGCCTCTCCAACTCGGCGTGCTTGCGGTACTCGTCGTAGCCCACCGCGCAGCCAAACACGAGCATCACGACCCCAAGTGCGAGCCACTGGGCGCGGAACGGATAATCGAGACGACTCGCTTGGATCATGGCTGGGATGAATGGTAGCGGAACGGACTGCGACAATTCACGATTCGCAAACGATTTCTACCACACCGGCGGCCAAGCAAGGCTCCGGGGATTAGCGCAAGGGAATCATTTGGAACGGAACCATTCTAGTAGGTTCCATTTGCTGCTGAAATGCGCTAACCGCTTGATTTGATGGGGTGGCTGACGGGGCTCGAACCCGCGACAACTGGAATCACAATCCAGGACTCTACCAACTGAGCTACAGCCACCACTGAAAAACTGGTCTGCCCGACAGGATTCGAACCTGTGACCCTCAGCTTAGAAGGCTGATGCTCTATCCGACTGAGCTACGGGCAGCATTCCCGGTCGGTTACCGCGCCACCGGGGCACCCATGGTAATGGTACTTGCCGGCAACTCTGGTCGGGGCGAGAGGATTCGAACCTCCGACATCTTGCTCCCAAAGCAAGCACTCTACCAGGCTGAGCTACGCCCCGGAGGGAACGAATTGTAGCGGAAATACGCCGGCTCGTTCACCCGGCCGTGCCGCGAACGGCATCGGCGAGCCGATTCGCGCACTTGCTGGCCAGTTCCGCCGAACGCGCTTCGACCATGAAGCGCAGCAGCGGTTCGGTGCCCGATGGTCGGACCAGCACCCGTCCGTTGCCGGCCAGTTCGGCCTCGACCTCGCGGCGCGCCCGCGCCAGAGCTTCGTGCCTGATCCAGTCGAAGCCGCGCGGCACCACCACGTTGACCAGTTTCTGCGGGTAGAGCTTGAGCGGCGCGCACAATGCAGCGAGTTCCTTGCCGCTACGCCGCATCGCCGCCAGCACCTGGAGCGCGCTGATCGTGCCGTCGCCGGTCGAGTGGCAATCGAGGCACAAGAGATGGCCGGAGCCTTCGCCGCCGTAGAGCCAGCCGCGTTCCTGCATCATCTCGAGAACATAGCGATCGCCGACCTTGGCACGCGCAAAGCCTACTCCCAGCCGGCCGAACTCCTGCTCGAGCGCGAGGTTGCTCATCTGGGTGCCGACCGCGCCAGCCACGCTCGAGCGCCGCATCCGGTCAGTGACGATGACGTAGAGCAGCTCGTCGCCGTTGTAGATCCGGCCGCTGCCGTCGATCATCAGCAGTCGGTCGGCGTCGCCATCGACCGCGATCCCGAGATCGGCGTTATGTTCGGCGACGGCCTGCTGCAGTGCCTGCGGGGCGGTGGCGCCGCAACCATCGTTGATGTTGAACCCGTCTGGCGACACCCCGATCGGGATGATCTCGGCGCCCAGTTCATGCAGCACTGGGGGCAGCGTGTGATAGGCGGCGCCGTTGGCGCAATCGACCACGATGCGCAGCCCGCGCAGGTCGAGCTCCGAGGGAAACGAACTCTTGCAGAACTCGATATAGCGGCCAGCGGCGTCTTCGATCCGGCGCGCGCGGCCCAGCCGGTGCGGTTCGACGCAGGTCATCGGTTTGTCGATCGCAGCCTCGATGGCTAGTTCCAGCGCGTCATCGAGCTTGGTGCCACGGGCCGAGAAGAACTTGATGCCGTTGTCGGCGTAGGCATTGTGCGAAGCACTCAGCACCACGCCCGCCGACAGCCGCAGCGCACGGGTCAGATACGCGATCGCCGGGGTCGGAATCGGTCCGGTCAGCAGTACGGTGACGCCGGCGGCGGTGAAGCCGGCCTCGAGCGCGGCCTCGAGCATGTAGCCCGAGATGCGGGTGTCCTTGCCGATCAATACCGTCGGATGGTCCTGGCCGTCGCCGGTCTCGTCGGCCACCAGCACCCGACCAGCAGCGTAGCCCAGCCGCATCACGAAGTCCGGCGTAATCGGCGCCTCGCCGACCCGTCCGCGCACCCCATCGGTTCCGAAGTATTTTCTGGTCACGTCATTCGTCCTGTTGAATCCGTGCTGTGGAACTACCCGATTCCACCAGCGCCCGCCACACCAGCAGCGCGTCACGGCTCGCTGCAACGTCGTGGACGCGCACGATTCCAGCGCCCCGTGACACCGCAAAGAGCATCGCCGCGATGCTGCCTGCCAGCCGCTCGTCGACGCCACGGCCGGTTATGGCCCCGATCATCGACTTGCGCGAAACCCCGATCAGCACCGGGGCTCCGAGCGCAGCGATCGCAGCGAGCCGATCGAGCAACTGCAGATTGTGCACCAGTGACTTGCCAAAGCCGATTCCCGGGTCGAGCACGATCCGTTCGCGCGCCACGCCGGCGCTCTCCAAGGCCGCGGCACGGCCGCGCAGGAACTGCGCCACCTCGGCGACCGGATCAAGGTAACTGGGCGCTTCCTGCATCGTCGCGGGCGTTCCCTGCATGTGCATCACGCACAGCCCGGCCTGGCCTGCGCGCACCGCCTCGATGGCGCCTTCGTCACGGAATCCGTTGACGTCGTTGATCATGTCGGCGCCGGCTGCCAGTGCCGCGCTCATCACTGCGCTCTTGCGCGTGTCCACCGAGAGCGCCGCGCCGCAATCGTGCAGCGCCGCCAGCACCGGCAACAGGCGCTCGATTTCGAGCGCCACCGGCACCTCGGCAGCGCCTGGCCGGGTCGACTCAGCCCCGAGATCGATGATGTCAGCGCCGGCCGCGACCAGTTCGCGGGCGTGTTCAACCGCGCGCACCGGATCGAGCAGCCGGCCGCCGTCGGAAAAGGAATCCGCGGTCAGGTTGACCACGCCCATCAACAGCGGCCGCTCCAGCGTGAAGCGGTAGCGGCCGCAGTTCAGCGTAGCCGGGGGATGGATCGAAGCAGCAGGCATGTCGGGAGGCGGCGCTTGGTTCTCGCTAAAAAAAAACGGCGGATTTCCGCAACCCGCCGTCGTTGGCCTCGGCCCGGCCGCTCAATGCAGCGGTGGCGTCGCCGGTTCACCCGGCGGTTCATCGTCTGGCAGGTCGTCGGCCGGCTTGTCGGCGCTGCCTTCCTGGCCCGCCTTGCCGCCCGCGGTCGCACCGCCCGAACCCGGGCGGTCTTCGGTCGCCGTCATGTCCTTGGGCGGACGCGGAGGCTTTCCTTCCATGATGTCGTTGATCTGATCGGTGTCGAGTGTTTCCCACTCGAGCAGCGCCTTGGCCATCATTTCGACCGTCTCGCGCTTGTTCTCGAGGATCTTGCGCGCCACCGCGTACTGTTCGTCGATGATGCGGCGGATCTCGGTGTCGACCTTGCGCATCGTCTCTTCGCTCATGTTGGTGGTCTTGGTGATCGAGCGCCCGAGGAACACCTCGCCCTCGTTGTCGGCGTAGACCATCGTCCCCAGAGAATCGCTCATGCCGTAGCGGGTAACCATGTCGCGCGCGATCGCCGTGGCGCGTTCGAAGTCGTTCGAGGCGCCGGTAGTCATCTGGTTCATGAACAGTTCTTCGGCAATCCGCCCGCCGAACAGCACCGCGATGGTGTTGAGCATCGAACTGCGGTCCATGCTGTAACGGTCCTGCTCGGGCAACTGCATGGTGAGCCCCAGCGCGCGGCCGCGCGGAATAATCGTGACCTTGTGGACCGGATCGGTCTTGGGCAGCGCGCGCGCCACGATGGTGTGACCCGACTCGTGATACGCCGTGTTGCGGCGCTCCTCTTCGGGCATGACCATCGAGCGGCGCTCGGCGCCCATGATGATCTTGTCCTTGGCGCGCTCGAAATCGACCATCTCGACGAGGCGTCCATTGCGCCGCGCGGCGAACAACGCCGCCTCGTTGACCAGGTTGGCCAGGTCGGCGCCGGAAAATCCGGGAGTGCCGCGGGCCAGGATGTCGGGACGCACGTCCGGGGCCATCGGCACCTTGCGCATGTGCACGGCGAGAATCTGCTCGCGGCCGCGGATGTCGGGCAGCGGCACCACCACCTGGCGGTCGAAACGCCCCGGGCGCAGCAGCGCCGGGTCGAGCACGTCAGGCCGGTTGGTGGCCGCGATGATGATCACGCCCTGCCCGGTCTCGAAACCGTCCATCTCGACCAGCAGCTGGTTGAGCGTCTGTTCGCGCTCATCGTTGCCGCCGCCCAGTCCGGCGCCGCGCTGGCGGCCGACGGCGTCGATCTCGTCGATGAACACGATGCACGGCGCATGCTTCTTGGAATTCTCGAACATGTCGCGGACCCGCGCCGCGCCGACGCCGACGAACATCTCGACGAAGTCGGAACCCGAGATCGAGAAGAACGGCACCTTGGCCTCGCCGGCAATCGCCTTGGCGAGCAGCGTCTTGCCGGTACCGGGCGAGCCGACCAGCAACACCCCGCGCGGAATCCGGCCGCCGAGCTTCTGGAACTTGGAGGGGTCGCGCAGGAATTCGACCAGTTCGGAGACTTCTTCCTTGGCCTCGTCACAACCGGCGACGTCGGCAAAGGTGATGTTGTTGGTGTTCTCGTCGAGCATCCGCGCCTTCGATTTGCCGAACGAGAACGCGCCGCCCTTGCCGCCGCCCTGCATCTGGCGCATGAAGAACACCCAGACACCGATCAGCAGCAGCATCGGGAACCACGACACGAAGACGCTGAAGAGCAGCGACTGCTCCTCCTCCGCCTTGGCCTTGACCTGGACGCCGTACTTGAGCAGGTCGCTCACCATCCACAGGTCGCTCGGCGCGGCGGTCGTCACGGCCTTGCCATCGGTGGTCTGGGCGCGCAGCATGCGGCCGTCGATGACCACGGTCTCGATCCGCCCGGCCTTCGCCTCGTCCATGAACTGCGAGTAGGCGATCTCGTTGCCACGGCTCTGGCGAGTATCGAATTGCTTGAAGACGGTGAAGAGCACGAGCGCGATCACCATCCAGATCGCGGCCTTTGAAAACATGTTGTTCAAGAATTTGCTCCTTGGGTGCGTCGTCCGATTCTACGCAGATTGGGGCGTCATCGCTATTACCAACCCCCCCGACAGGTTCTTCTAAACCATTGATCCGTATGGAACTGAACGCGAATTAGGACGGGTTGCCCGCGCTCGCGGCGCCTTTCAGCCGGCGCCCTAGCAGGTAGGTTTCCGCCGATTCGTCGCGCGAGGCCTTGGGCTTGCGCGGCTCGACCTGCTCGAAGACCTCCTTGAAACGCCGGACCAGCTGGCTGTAGCCGCTGCCGTGGAAACACTTCACCAGCAGGCTGCCGTCGGCCTTGAGGTGGTGGACCGCGAAATCCAGCGCGAGCTCGATCAGGTCGCTCATGCGGGCGGCGTCGGCGGCTGCCACCCCGCTCAGGTTCGGTGCCATGTCCGAGACGATCAGGTCGACGCGGTGACCATCGAGCGCTTGCTCGAGCCGGGCCAGGACCTCGGCCTCGCGAAAATCACCGAGCAGGAACTCGACCCCGGGAATCGGCTCCATCGGCAACAGGTCAAGCGCGATGATCCGCCCCTGGAACGCGCCGCTGCGGTCGGTCATCCGCTCGCGCAGCACCTGCGACCACGCCCCTGGGGTCGAGCCGAGGTCAACCACCCGGATTCCCGGCCGGACCAGCTGGTCACGGTCGTCGATCTCGATCAGCTTGAACGCTCCCCGCGAGCGATAGCCGCGCTGCTGCGCCTGCTTCACGTAGGGATCGCTCAGGTGCCGATCGAGCCAGGCCTTGTTGAACTTCTTCTTCCCCATCACTCCCTGCCGGAATTGTGCGTTGCCCGCGCCCGCAACGATTCTAACGGCGCCGGGCATTGTGACCCCAGGAACGGGTCTAAAATGCAGCCATGAAACTCAACCGAACCTACACCCTGCCGCTCGACACCTCCGAGCGCAAAGCCCTCAAGGGTCTGGCGCACCACCTCGACCCGGTGGTGATCATCGGCGACAGCGGGCTGACCGACAATGTGATCGCCGAAATCCGCCGCTCGCTCGCCGTCCACGAACTGATCAAGATCCGCGTTTTCGGTGACGATCGTGCCGCACGCGACGAGCACCTGGCCACGATCTGCGCAAAAATCGGCTGCGCCCCGGTGCAACGAATTGGCAAGCTGCTGGTGGTCTACCTGCCGCGACCGCCAGAGGAAAGCCCGGCCAAGGGTCCGCACGTGCCCAAGAAGCAGGCCGCCACCGGCGCCACCGCTCCCCGAGCGGCGCGCAGCACTACCAAGGCGCCCGCCAAGACCGCCCGCGCGACGCCGGCACGCTCCGGCTCCTCGGCCGCCCGGCCGGCGGCCAGCGGCGCCAAGAGGCGCGCACCGATCGCCAAATCAAGCTGGTCACGGCCAGCGGCGCAATCACCAGGACGTTCAGCCAGTTCAGCGGGAACAAAATCCGGCCCACGGCCAGCCGGTTCCGGAACGACCCGCTCCAGTTCACGCCCGCCCCGCTCGGCGGCCGGCGGCGTCCGGACCGGCGTCACCCGCCGGGCGTCCAAGAAGAGCTGAGGGCGGCGCGCTGCCGGCCCAGGCTCATTCGTAGCGGATCGCGACCACTTCGTACTCGACCTCGCCCTTGGGTGCCTGCACCACGGCGACGTCACCCTCGAACTTGCCGATCAGCGCCCGTGCGATCGGGCTCGATACCGAGATCAGCCCGCGGCGGATGTCGGCTTCCTCTTCACCCACGATCTGGTAGGTAGTCCGGGTGCCGGACTCGAGATCCTCGATTTCGACGGTGGCGCCAAACACCACCCGGCCATCGGACTGGTGTGCCGACGGATCGATGATCTGCGCGTTGGAGAGCTTGCCCTCGAGGTCCGCGATGCGCGCCTCGATGAAACCCTGACGCTCGCGCGCCGCATCGTACTCGGCATTCTCCGAAAGATCGCCGTGGGAGCGCGCTTCGGCAATGGCCTGCACGACTGCCTGGCGCTCGGTGGTCTTGAGGCGCTGCAGTTCGGCGCGCAGGAGCGTGGCGCCACGCGGAGTCAATGGAACACGGCTCAATTCACTTCCCCTTGTGCGTCCGAGCGCAGCCTGGCGTGCAGTTCCTGCAGGCTGTAGACGTCGAGTTGCTGCAGATGTCTCATGCCGTCGACCGCGGCACGCGCGCCGGCGAGCGTCGTGTAGTAGCAGACCCGCTGCGCCAGCGCGGTGACGCGGATAGAACGCGAGTCAACGATCGCGCCCCGCTTCTGCTCGACGCTGTTGATCACCAGCGCGATCTCGCCGTTGATCAGCAGGTCGACGACGTGCGGACGGCCGTCCTGGACCTTGTTGACCGGTGTCACCGGCAGGTCGGCGGCGGCGATCACCGCCGCAGTCCCGCGCGTAGCGAACAGCCGGAAGCCCATCTCGTGGAGATTGCGCGCGACGCGCACGATCTTCGGCTTGTCGGAATCGCGCACCGAGATGAACACGCTGCCTGATTCCGGCAACTGCACCGAGGCGGCGATCTGCGACTTGATGAAGGCTTCGCCGAAGCTGTAGCCGACGCCCATCACCTCGCCAGTCGACTTCATTTCGGGACCGAGCAAGGTGTCCGAACCCGGGAACTTGACGAACGGGAACACCGCCTCCTTGACCGAGTAGTAGGGCGGCACGACCTCGGCGCCGATTCCCTGGCTCGCGAGCGAACGCCCGGCCATGCAGCGCGCCGCGATCTTGGCGAGCTGCAGGCCGGTGGCCTTGGAGACGAATGGCACGGTGCGCGAAGCGCGCGGATTGACCTCGAGCACGAAGACCGTGCTCACCGGCTCGGCGCCCTCCTCGACCACGGTCTGGACAGCGAACTGGACGTTCATCAGCCCGACCACGTCGAGCGCCTTGGCCATCACCGTGGTCTGGCGCTTGATCTCCGCGATCAATTCGGTCGAGAGCGAATAAGGCGGCAGCGAACAGGCCGAGTCGCCGGAGTGGACCCCGGCTTCCTCGATATGCTCCATCACCCCGCCGATGAGCACCTGGTCACCGTCGCAGATGCAGTCGACGTCGATCTCGATCGCGTCGGAAAGGAAACGGTCGAGCAATACCGGGCTGTCCTCCGAGACCCTGACGGCTTCGCGCATGTAGCGCTCGAGGTCGCGCTGTTCATGGACGATTTCCATCGCCCGGCCGCCCAGCACGTAACTGGGCCGGACCACCAGCGGGTAACCGATTTCGCTGGCCAGCTCGAGCGCGCGCGCCTCGGTGCGTGCGGTCCGGTTGGCCGGCTGGCGCAAACCGAGGTCATGGAGCAGCTTCTGGAAGCGCTCGCGGTCTTCGGCGACGTCGATCGACTCGGGCGAAGTGCCGATGATCGGCACGCCGTTGGCTTCGAGCGCCAGCGCGAGCTTGAGCGGAGTCTGGCCGCCGTACTGGACGATCACCCCAAAGGGCTTCTCGAGGGCGACGATCTCGAGCACGTCCTCGAGCGTCACCGGTTCGAAGTAGAGCCGATCAGACGTGTCGTAGTCGGTCGAGACGGTCTCCGGGTTGCAGTTGACCATGATGGTCTCGAAACCGTCGTCGCGCAGGGCAAACGCGGCATGGACGCAGCAGTAGTCGAATTCGATGCCCTGGCCGATCCGGTTCGGGCCGCCGCCCAGCACGATCACCTTGCGCCGGTCCGAGGGCATCGCCTCGCACTCGTCCTCGTAGGTCGAGTACATGTAGGCGGTCTCGGTCGCGAACTCGGCCGCGCAGGTATCGACCCGCTTGTAGACCGGGCGTACGCCGGCGCCGTGGCGCCGCTCGCGCACCACGCTGTCCTTGACGCCGAGCAGCGTGCCCAGGCGGCGGTCGGAGAATCCGCTCGCCTTGAGGTAGCGCAGTTCGGCTGCGTCGAGGCTCTCGATGGTGCGCCCGCGCAGCTCCGCCTCCTTGTCGACGATGTTCTCGATCTCGGCCAGGAACCAGGGATCGATCCCCGACTCCTCGAAGACATCCTCGAGGGTCATGCCAATCCGGAACGCATCGGCGACGTAGAGCACGCGCTCGGGACCGGGTTCGCCCAGCTCGCGGCTGATGTCGTCCTCGTCGTCGGAGCGCTCGTCGAGCCCGTCGATCCCGGTCTCGAGACCACGCAGCGCCTTCTGGAAACTCTCCTGGAAATTGCGCCCGATCGCCATCACCTCGCCGACCGACTTCATCTGGGTGGTCAGGCGCGGGTCGGCGAGCGGGAACTTCTCGAACGCGAACCGCGGGATCTTGGTGACCACGTAGTCGATGCTCGGTTCGAACGAAGCCGGGGTCGCGCCGCCGGTGATGTCGTTCTTGAGTTCGTCGAGCGTATAGCCGACCGCCAGCTTGGCGGCGATCTTGGCGATCGGGAAACCGGTCGCCTTGGAGGCCAGCGCCGACGACCGCGACACCCGCGGATTCATCTCGATGACGATCATCCGGCCGTCGACCGGGTTGATCGCGAACTGGACGTTGGAGCCGCCGGTCTCGACGCCGATCTCGCGCAGGATCGCGATCGAGGCGTCGCGCATCAGCTGGTACTCGCGGTCGGTCAGCGTCTGCGCCGGGGCCACCGTGATCGAGTCGCCGGTGTGCACCCCCATCGGGTCGAGGTTCTCGATCGAGCAGATGATGATGCAGTTATCGGCGCGGTCGCGCACCACCTCCATCTCGAACTCTTTCCAGCCGATCAGCGATTCCTCGATCAGCAGCTCGTTGGTCGGCGAGGCGTCGATCCCGCGCCGGCAGATGGTCTCGAATTCCTCGGCGTTATAGGCAATCCCGCCACCGGTGCCGCCGAGCGTGAAGCTCGGCCGGATGATCGCCGGGAAGCCGAGCGCGCGCTGGACCTCCCAGGCCTCCTCGAGCGAATGGGCGATCCCCGAGCGCGCCGAGTCCAGCCCGATGCTGGTCATCGCGTTCTTGAACTTCTGGCGGTCCTCGGCCTTGTCGATCGCCTCGGGCGATGCACCGATCAGCTCGACGTCGTACTTCTCGAGCACGCCATTGTGGAACAGGTCGAGCGCGCAGTTGAGCGCCGTCTGGCCGCCCATGGTCGGCAGGATTGCGTCGGGCTTTTCCTTGGCGATGATCGCCTCGAGTACCTGCCAGGTGATCGGCTCGATGTAGGTGACGTCGGCCGTCTCCGGGTCGGTCATGATCGTGGCCGGGTTGCTGTTGACCAGGATCACCTTGAAGCCTTCCTGGCGCAGCGCCTTGCAGGCCTGCGCTCCCGAGTAGTCGAACTCGCAGGCCTGCCCGATCACGATCGGTCCGGCCCCGATGATCAGGACGCTGTGGATGTCGGTTCTTTTTGGCATGTCAGATCACGCTCCGTTCGCCCGGGCTGCGCTCATCAGCGCGACGAAGCGGTCGAACAGGTAGTCGATGTCGTGTGGTCCCGGGCTCGCCTCCGGATGCCCCTGGAAGCAGATCGCCGGCCGGTCGGTGCGCGCCAGCCCCTGGACCGAGCCGTCGAACAGCGACTCGTGGGTCACGCGCAGGGTCGGCGGGAGCGATTCCGGGTCGACCGCGAAGCCGTGGTTCTGGCTGGTGATCATCACCTTGCCGCTGTCGCTCTCGCGCACCGGGTGATTGGCGCCGTGGTGGCCGAATTTCATCTTCATGGTCCGGGCACCGCTCGCCAGCGCCATGATCTGGTGGCCGAGGCAGATGCCGAAAGTCGGCAGGCCGCGGTCGATCAGCTCGCGCGCCGCCGCAATCGCGTAGTCGCAGGGCTCGGGATCGCCGGGGCCGTTGGAAAGGAATATGCCGTCGGGCTGGTAGGCGAGCGCCTCGTCGGCGCTGGTTTGCGCCGGCACCACGATCAGCTCGCAGCCGCGGTCGGCCAGTAGCCGCAGGATGTTGCGCTTGACGCCGAAATCGTAGGCGACGACCTTGAAGGCACCGGTTGCCGGCTCGGTGAAACCCTTGCCAAGTCTCCAGGTCCCTTCGTTCCAGCGGTAGGTGCTCGGGCTCGTCACGACCTGGGCCAGGTCCATCCCGGCGAGGCCGGGAAAGGCCCGTGCCGCCGCCACCGCCGCCTGCTCGTCGATGACGTCGCCGTAGTTCGCGGCCGCCACCAGGCAGCCGTTCTGGGCGCCCTTCTCGCGCAGGATGCGGGTCAGCCGGCGGGTGTCGATCCCGGCCAGGCCGGGGACGCCTTCGCTGTCGAGGTACTGGTGCAGCGTCTGCTGCGAGCGCCAGTTGGACATCAGCACCGGCGGCTCCTTGATGATCAGGCCAGCGGCGTGGATGCGGTTCGACTCGACGTCTTCCTGGTTGACGCCGGTGTTGCCGATGTGCGGATAGGTCAGCGTGACGATCTGGCGGCAGTAGCTCGGATCGGTCAGGATTTCCTGGTATCCGGTCATCGCGGTATTGAAGACGACCTCCCCGACGGTCTGGACCGGTGCACCGATCGAAGTACCGCGCAGGATCGTCCCATCCGCGAGGGCGAGCAGCGCGGGGGGCAGTTGAGGCAGCAAGACAGGCTCCTGATTGGGCTCGATCCGCGCGCCGACCCCGTCCCGCACAGAGTCGGAACAGTTCGAGCGGGGGGATTCTTCAGGCTACGTGGGACGAGCGTACGAACGACTGATTTTAACACGGCCGCGCACCGAATCGGAGCGCAGCCGGCGGCGCAGCGAAATCTAGATCGCGCCGCGCGCGCGCAGTGCCGCGATCTCGTCGGGGCCGTAACCCAGTTCGGCCAGCACCTGGTCGGTATGTTCGCCCAGCGCCGGCCCGAGCCAGCGCGTGCCGCCGGGTGTGGCCGAGAGTTTGGGCACCACCGCCGGGATCGCCAGTTCGCTGCCGTCCGCGAGCCGGCCATGGTCGATCATGCCGCGGGCCTGGAACTGCGGATCGTCGCCCCAGTCGGCGGCGCTGTAGATCTTGCCGCTCGGGACGTCGGCCTGGGCCATGACCGCCAGCGCCGCCTCGAGCCCCTGGGTGCTGGTCCAGGCAGCGATCGCTGCGTCGACCTCCGGGCCGCGCGCGGCCCGTCCGGCATTGGACGACAGCCCGGGATCCTCGGCCAGGTCGGCGCGGCCGATGGCGTGCATCAGCCGCCGGAAGATCGAGTCGCCGTTGCCGCCGATCACGATGTGCCGGCCGTCGGCGGTCGGATAGGTGTTGGAGGGCACGATCCCGGTCAGGTTGGTACCGGTGCGCTCGCGCACCACCCCGTAGCGGTCGAACTCGGGTAACGAGCTCTCCATCATGTTGAAGACCGACTCGTAGAGCGCCACGTCGACGACCTGACCGGCGCCGGTGCGCTCGCGATGGTGAACCGCCATCAGCGCACCGATCACGGCGTGCAGTGCCGCCAGCGAATCGCCGATCGACAGATTGGGCCGCACCGGCGGGCGATCGGGGAAACCGGTGACGTAGCGGATCCCGCCCATCGACTCGGCGATGGCGCCGAACCCCGGCCGGTCGCGATAAGGTCCATCCTGGCCGTAACCCGAAATCCGCACCAGGATCAGGCCGGGATTCAATGCTCGCAGCGTTTCGTAGCCGAGGCCCCATTTCTCGAGGGCGCCGGGACGGAAATTCTCGATCACGAGGTCGGCGCGCGCGGCCAGCCGGCGCACGATCTCCTGCCCCTCGGGGCTGCGCAGGTCGGCGGTGACCGATTGCTTGTTGCGCGCCTGGACCGACCACCACAACGACGTCCCCGACGGGTCGTCGGGATGGAGCTTGCGCCACTTGCGCAACGGGTCGCCGCCGGCGACGCCCTTGCCAGCGCGGTTCTCGGGGGGCTCGACCTTGATCACTTCGGCGCCGAAGTCGGCGAACATCCGGCTGGCGAGCGGCCCGGCAATCAACTGGCCCAGTTCAAGCACCCGCAGTCCGGCCAGCGGCCCGGCCCCGGTGGATTGCTCTGCGTTGGCAGCGGCGGGCGGCGCCGCCCGTTCAGTTCCGGTCATGTTGGTCTGCTCCTCCTTGGTGCACCGCCGCCGGCGTCAATCGACCTCGCGGCGGTCGCGCAGCGCGTGCGCGATGGTGCTGGCATCGACGTATTCGAGTTCGCTGCCCACCGGCACCCCGCGCGCCAGCCGGGTAACCGCCAGGCCGCGGGCCTTGAGCAGTTCGCCCGCGTAGTGCGCGGTCGCCTCGCCTTCCTGCGTGAAGCTGGTGGCGAGGATGACTTCCCGGACCAGGCCATCGGTCGCCCGCGCCAGCAGGCGCTCGAGATGAATCTCGCGGGGGCCGATGCCGTCGAGCGGCGAGATCCGCCCCATCAGCACGAAGTACAACCCGTCATAGCTCAGCGTCTGCTCGACCATCAGCTGATCGGCCGCGGTCTCGACCACGCACAGCAGCGCCTGGTTGCGCCGCGGCGAGGAACAGGTGTCGCAGAGCTCGGCCTCGGTGAAGGTATTGCAGCGCGCGCAGTGGCGGATCGTCGCCACCGCCTGGGTCAGTGCCGCAGACAGCGCCACCGCGCCCTCGCGGTCGTGCTGCAACAGGTAGTAGGCGAAACGCTGGGCCGATTTGTTGCCGACCCCGGGCAGGCGCCGCAAGGCCGAGATCAGCGTATCGAGAGCCGCCGCCTGTCCCTTCAACGCCATATCCCGCCTGCGGCCCTCAGAACGGCAGCTTGAGGCCGGGCGGCAAACCCATTGCGGAGGTCACCCCGGCCATCTTTTCCTGCGACGTCTGTTCGGCCTTGCGCAAGGCGTCGTTGACCGCCGCCACGACCAGGTCCTCGAGCATGTCGCGGTCCTCGCCCAGCAGGCTGGGATCGATGGAGATGCGCCGCACGTCGTTGCGGCAGTTGACCGTTACCTTGACCAGGCCGGCGCCCGATTGCCCCTCGACCTCGATGGCCGCCAGCTGTTCCTGGGTCTTGCGCATGTTGTCCTGCATCTGCTGGGCCTGTTTCATCAGGCCGGCCAGCTGTCCCTTAAGCATCTTCCTGGTCTCCGTCGTTGCGTTTTGGTTCCAGCGCGCGCACCGATCCCGGCACGATCACGCCATCAAATTCATCAAGCAGCGAGCGCACCGCCGGATCGGCCTCGAGCGTCGCGCTGGCCTGTTCGAGCCGCTGGGCATTCGCGCGCCGCGCCGCCGCCTCGGCGGTTTCCTCGCCCACTGCACCAACCTCGACGCTGAGCCGGATCGGCCGCCCGAAGTGCGCCGCGAGCGCCTCGCGCACCTTGTCGAGCATCGAACGCTCGGCCATCATGCGCACCGGCACCCGGACCCGGAAATTGTCGCCATCGTGGCCGAGCAACTCGCTCTGGCGCATGAACTGCTCGACCATCCCGCGCACCGGCAAGCTCAGCGCCAGGGCCGGCCAGTCGCCATCGAAATCAGCCGCGGCCGCATCAGGTCCGGCGGCGGCGGGCGTTGCCGCCGGGGCGGCAGCCACC
Source organism: Burkholderiaceae bacterium (assembly GCA_024643785.1). GTDB lineage: Bacteria > Pseudomonadota > Gammaproteobacteria > Burkholderiales > Burkholderiaceae_E > JAGXFR01. Next base: position 53 of record JAHEMI010000059.1, on the reverse strand, counting down.
GGTTTCGCGGCGGCAGTGCGAACTGCCGGGGCGGGGTTGGCGGCCGCGCTCGG
>JAHEMI010000058.1 GCA_024643785.1 Burkholderiaceae bacterium | reverse complement strand
CCAGCCACGCGACTGGGTGGTGCGCTACGTTAACCTGTTCGCCAGCGACCTGCTCCAGCGCCATGCGCGCCGGACGACGATGGAAGATCTGCTCGATCAGTATCTGGTAGGGAGAAAAGGATGAGCGAAGAAGGACCGCAAGGCGCCAAGCAACCCACCGGGCCGGCGGCAGCGTTCGTGGGAACGATGCCGGTTTCCGACCGCCACCGCTTCGACGTCGGCGCACTCGAAACCTGGCTGCGGGCCAACCTGCCGGGATTCAAGGGCCCGTTGCAGGTGGAGCAGTTTCGCGGCGGCCAGTCCAACCCGACCTACAAGCTGATCGCCCCCGAGCGCAACTACGTGATGCGCACCAAGCCCGCGCCGGCGAGTCTGCTGCTGCCCTCGGCCCACGCGGTCGACCGGGAATTCACGGTGATGCAGGCACTGGCCGGAACCGGCGTGCCGGTTCCCGAAGTCTACTGCCTGTGTGAGGACGAGGAAGTGATCGGCCGCGCTTTCTTTGTGATGGAACACGTCGTCGGACGAGTGCTGTGGGAACAATCGCTGCCGGGCATGACCAAGGTTGAGCGGCACGCGATCTATGACGAGATGAACCGCGTGATCGCGGCCCTGCATTCAGTCGATCCGGCGGCGGTGGGCCTGGCCGAGTTCGGCAAGCCGGGCAACTACTTCGCGCGCCAGATCGCCCGCTGGAGCCGGCAGTATCGCGCCTCCGAGACCGAGAAGATCGCCGCGATGGACGCCCTGATCGAATGGTTGCCAAATCACATCCCGGAGGGCGACGAGACCGCCGTCGTCCACGGTGACTACCGTCTCGACAACCTGATCTTCGCCCCCGAAGAGCCGCGCATCCTGGCGATTCTCGACTGGGAACTGTCGACCCTCGGGCATCCGCTGGCCGATTTCTCCTACCACTGCATGGGCTACCACATCGCCCCGGGAGAATTCCGCGGCATCGGGGGCCTCGACCTCGCCGAACTCGGGATTCCCAGCGAAGAGGAGTATGTCGCGCTCTATTGCCAGCGCACCGGTCGCAGCGGCATCGGGAACTGGGACTTCTACCTCGCCTACAACATGTTCCGGCTGGCCGGCATCCTCCAGGGCATCATGCGCCGGGTGGTCGACGGCACGGCATCCAGCCAGCAGGCTCGCGACGCCGGACGCCGCGCCCGGCCGCTGGCGGAAATGGGCTGGGCGATCGCCCAGCGGGTCTGAACGCCGTTCTCTCACCGCGCCGCCCCGGTCACCCGAGGCGGCGCCCGCCACGCTTCAAGGAACACCCATGATCGACCTCTACACCTGGCCAACGCCCAACGGGCACAAGATCCACATCATGCTCGAGGAATGTGCCCTGCCCTACGCCGTCCACGCCGTCGACATCGGGGCCGGCGAGCAGTTCGACCCCGAGTTCCTGGCGATCAGTCCCAACAACAAGATTCCGGCGATCATCGACTCCGCGGGGCCGGACGGCAAGCCTTTCACGCTCTTCGAATCGGGTGCAATCCTGCTCTATCTGGCGGGCAAGACCGGGCGTTTCCTGCCGCGCTCGGAGCGCGGCAAGTACCGGACCCTGGAGTGGCTGATGTTCCAGATGGGTGGCTTCGGGCCGATGCTCGGGCAGGCCCACCACTTCCGGATCTACGCCCCCGAACGGATCGAATACGCGTACCAGCGCTACACCCGCGAGGCGCAGCGACTCTACGGCGTCATCGACCGGCAGCTGGCTCAGACCGGGGCGTTCGTCGCCGGCCGGCAGTACACCATTGCCGACATGGCGATCTGGCCATGGGCCCGCTCGCATGCCAACCAGGGGGTCGATTTTGCCGACTACCCGCACGTCGGGGCGTGGTTCGAGCGCATCGCTGCCCGCCCGGCGGTCAAGCGTGCGGTCAAGATCCTGGCCGAACGACGCCGGCCGCTGGTCGACGAGCAGGCCAGGGCCAATCTGTTCGGTAGCGGGCAGTTCAACCGGCGGTGAGAGCCGCCGCCCGGGACTACTGCAGCGGAGTCTTGACCGCCTTGGGCAGCGCGAAGGAGAACACCTCGATTCCTTCTTCCTCGAGTTCGCTGCGATCGGCTGCCGAGGCCACGCCCCGAATGCCGCGATTGGGGGCCTCGTGATAGTGAATCCGTCGCGCCTCGTCAGCGAAGCCTTCGCCGACGTCTTCGGTATGCTCGACGATATGGCGCGCCATTTTCAGCCAGGCAGCCTGGGCGGCGGTGGGATTGGCGCCTGGCACGGGGGCAGCAGCGTTGCTGGCCGAAGCGGATTCCGCCGAGGAATCCCGGGAAAGGTTCAGGTGCGGTGCTGCCGGCAGCTTGCGGATTTCGTCGCTACCGCAAATCGGACACACCAGCAGCCCACAGGCCAGCTGAGTGTCATACTCTTCGGCCGAGGCGAACCATCCCTCGAAACGATGATCGTCCCGACAACAGAGATTGAATACCTTCATACTTGTCCTGCACTCCTGCCCATTCCAGCCACGTCCTCCCATTGTACGAGCAATCATTGACAAGACCACGATGAGCGCCCGGGAACCACTGACCGTAACCATCGACCAGGCGCTCGCGCGGCTTGGCAGCTTTGACGCCGTGATCGACGTCCGCAGCCCCGCCGAATACGCCGATGACCACCTGCCGGGAGCGATCAACCTGCCGGTTCTCGACGATGCCCAGCGTGCCGAGGTCGGGACCATCGACCGCCAGCGCTCCGCATTCGAGGCGCGCCGGGTCGGCGCTGCCTTGGTATCGGGCAACATCGCGGCAATTCTGGGCGGTCCGCTGGCCGACAAGCCGCGCGAGTTCAACCCGCTTGTCTACTGCTGGCGCGGCGGCAACCGCTCGGGAGCCTTGGCCACCGTGCTCGCGCGCATCGGCTGGCGCACCAGCGTGCTCGAAGGCGGCTATCGCGCCTACCGGCGACGCGTGCTCGCGGATCTCGCGCGCCTGCCGGAGAATTTCGATTTCGTCGTTGTGGCCGGGCGCACCGGCAGCGGCAAGAGCCAGATCCTGCGGATGGCCGGGGCCATCGGTGCCCAGGTGCTCGATCTCGAGGACCTCGCCGAACACCGTGGCTCGGTGCTGGGACCAATCCCGGGCTGCCCGCAACCTGGTCAGAAGGCGTTCGAGAGCCGGATCTGGGCGACGTTGCGCGCTTTGGACCCTGATCGGCCGGTGTTGGTCGAGTCGGAAAGCCGCAAGGTCGGTCAGTGCCACCTGCCCGATGCCCTGATGGCCCGAATGCGCGCGGCACCATGCCGGGTGATTACGGTGCCGCTGGAGCTGCGCGTGGCGCTACTGCGGCGCGAATACGCCCATTTCGTCGCCGACCCCGACTCGCTGTGCGAACGCCTGCTGCGCCTCAGCGACCTGCACTCGCGCGCTGTGGTGACGAGGTGGAGCGAACTGGCGCAGGCGTGCGACTGGGACAGCCTGGTCGAGTCGCTGCTCACCGAGCACTACGACCCCGCCTACGACCGTTCGATGCGACGCAACTTCAGCGCCCTGGCCGAAGCGCGGAACATCGCGGTCGAACTGCCGCCTTCCGGCGCAGGTGATTTCTCCGGGACGCTGCTGGACGGCGTTCTGCAAGCCGCAGCGCGGGACCTGCTCGCGACCATCTGAGTGTCCGCCGTCATCGGCGCGGGCGCGGCCCTGCCGCTGCTGGCGGCCGCGCCGGTCACCCGCCGCACACCGCCGGTCACCCGTTACCGGGCAGGAATTATTGCTGCAGGGTTCCCAACTCGCCGCCCGCTGCCGCCTTGGTGATGGTGACCTTGGATGCCGCCTTGAGGGCCGCGAGATAGTCGAGCAGCGCCTGCTGTCCCCACAACTGGTTGGCCTGCTGGCGATACTGCGGACGACGACGGGCCAGTTCATCCTCAGGCGGCAACGAAACCTTCTCGATGCGCGCCACCAGGTAACCGGCAGCACCGCGGTCGACTCCGACAAACGCCGGCAGCGGCTTGGCGGGAGCGGTCATTATCTGCTCGACTGCCGTCGGTGAATAATCTCCCGGTGTCACCCGCGAAACGCTCTTGACCGCAGCAAACCCGTCGGCCGAACCCGGCGCTGCGAGCAGTTCCTTGAGTTTCTTCTCACCTGCCGCCACCGCCATCACCGCGGCCTCGCGCGCCACGTAGGCCGTACGGATGCGCTCCTGAACCGCCTCGAACTTCGGCGTGGCAGCCGCCCGGTACGCGGCGATGCGCGCCGAGATCAGCACCCCGTTGCCGGCGTCGAGCGCCTCGGTATTGCGCCGGGTGCGAACCGAATCAGGTGCAAACACTGCCTCGAGCACCTTCTGGCTGCGCAGTGGTGAATCCTCCGCCAGCTTGTCAGAGCCCGTTCTGGTCAGTCCGTCGAAGCGCTTGATTTCCAGCTTGAAGCGCTCGGCGGCCGGCTTCAGGCTGTCGGCCTGTTCGTAGACGGTATTGGTGAAGCCCTCGGCCAGCTCGGCGAACTTGGCGCTGGCCTGCTGGTTGCGGATCTCGGATTCGATCTGGGCACGCACCTGCTCGAAAGGCTGGACCGAGCCGCCCTTGATCCCGGTCAACTTGATCAGGTGGACACCGAATTCGGTCTCGACCGGCGCGCTGATCTCCCCTTCCTTCAATCCGAACGCGGCATCGGCGAACTTCTTGGTCATGGTGTCGCGGGTGAAGTAACCGAGGTCACCGCCCTGCGCAGCCGAGCCGGGATCCTGCGAGTCGGCCTTGGCAAGTGCCGCAAAATCGCCCCCGGCACGCAACTTGGCGAGCAGTTCGTTGGCCTTGGCGAGCGCTGCCTCCCTGGTCATATTCGGGCCAACCGCGATCAGGATGTGGCTGGCCTTGCGCTCTTCCTTGGTGCCAAACCGGATGCGATTCTGTTCGTAATACGCGTGCACCTCGTCGGGCTTGAGCGCAATCTGCTCCGCCAGTGCCGCGCGGCTGAGCACCAGGTACTCGACGTCGGCGGCCTCTGGTTCGAGGAAAGCGTTGGCGTATTTATCGTAGTACTTGCGCAGGTCGGCCTCCTGCGGCTTCACCTGGGCGATGAAATCCTGTGCCCGGAACACGAGTTCGCGGACGTCACGGCGTTGCTCGTTATTGACGATCAGGCGTTCCAGAACCGCCCGGGGGATGAAATCGCTCTGGGAGATTGCCTCGGGCAGCACCTGCAGCGCGAGGTCGCGGCGCATCTCGGACTCGAATCCGACCTCGCTCTTGCCCTGCGCAGCGAGCATCGCCCGATAACGTTCACCGTCAAAGGCGCCGTCCTCGCGCCGCAACCCCGGAATTGCGGCGATGGCGCTGCGCAACTGGTTGTCAGGAATCGCGATGTGCTCGGCAGCCGATTTGCGGGCCAGCACGCGCTGGACCACGAGGCTGTTGACGATCTCTGCCCGCGCCTCGGGGGTCTCGAAAACGCGCGGGTCGAACTTGTCGCCCAGCACCTGGCGCATGTTCTCGACCTGGCGTCTCTGCGCGAACTCGTACTCCTGACGGGTGATGATGTCCCCGTCGACGCGCGCCACCAGCCCCTCGTCCGAGAAAAGGCGGTCGTAGCGGGAGATGCCGAAAAAGGCAAAGGCAGGAAAGATCAGCAACAACAGGAAACCCAGCAGGATCCGCTGATGCTGGCGAATCGATTCGAACATTGTGCCGCTCTCCTCTTGCGCTCCGACGCTTGGAGCTCCCGTTTAAGGCAGCACGGCGCCCGAAAAAAAAGGGGAACTTGCGTTCGCCCTTGACGTGTCTCGGGGGGGCCCCCGACCCGCGGGAGTTTACCGCATCGGGCAAGTGGCCGCAAACCGCCTTCAGGCTGCCGGCGGCGGCAATCAGGCCATCAGCCCAGCCCTGCGATCACCTCGGGCGGCGCCTGCACCAGTTCGATCAAGACCCCCTCCCCGCTGACCGGAAACTCATCGTTGCCACGCGGATGTATGAAGCAGATGTCATGACCGGACGCTCCCGGCCGGATGCCCCCCGGGGCGAAGCGCACGCCGTTGGCGCTCATCCAGGACACCGCCGCGCGCAGGTCGTCGACCCACAGCCCGATGTGGTTCAGCGGTGGCAGGTGGACCGCCGGCTTGCGCGCAGGATCGAGCGGTTGCATCAGGTCGACCTCGACCTCGTGCACGCCGTTGCCCAGCGCACCGATATCCTCGTCGACATTCTCGCGCTCGGACACGAAACTGCCCTTGATGTTCACCCCCATGACGTCGACCCACAGGGCGCGCAGGCGCTGTTTGTCAGCGCCGCCGATGGCGACCTGCTGGATGCCAAGGATCCTGAACCCGCGCTCGTTCCCGGTGCTGGCGCGCTCATCGCTGTGGCCGCGACTGGAATCGATCATCGCGCCAGTCCTCAGACGAACCGCATGATCGGCTGATCGACGCTCAGGCTCTCGCCGCGCTTGGCGAGGACCTCAGCGACGGTTCCGTCCTGGGTCGCCGTGAGGATGTTCTCCATCTTCATCGCCTCGATCACGGCGAGCCGGTCACCGGCCTGGACGGTCTGCCCGGCTTCGACCGCGACATCCGACAGCAGGCCGGGCATCGGTGACAGCAACAGCTTGCTGGTGTCGGCTGGCGCCTTGAACTGCATCAGGCGGTGCAGTTCCGCCGCCCGCTCGGAAAGCACCATCGCGTCGATATGGGTGCCGTTGTGCAGCACGCGGTAGATCAGCGCGCTCTTGGCCGTGCCGCGCTCGGCCTGGGCCACGAACGGTGCGCCGTTGCAGGTCCCGGTGATGCGGATGTCGTTGAGCCGCGAGCGGCACACGATGCGATAGACCCGGTCCTCGACAGTGACCGTCGCGCTGCCCTGCGCTGCCTCGAAATCGCTGATCCCGACCGGATAGCGGCGATGTGCGCCGTCGGCCTGCATGGCCAGCACCACGTAGGCGCTGTCCAGCCTGACTTCATGGCCCGGCAACTGGCCGCTGATGCCCTTGGCACGCTCGCGGATCCTGCGCCTGATGAAGGCCGCCAGGGCGACCAGGAAAAGCGGGTCGTCGTGGGGGACGTCCTCGGAGCGGAAACCGCTCGGATAATGCTCCGGGATGAACCCGGTGTTGAAGTTGCCGGCCACGAACTCCGGATGGGCCAGCAGCGCCGACTGGAACGGGATGTTGCTGCTGATACCGCGGATGACGAAGGCGTTGAGCGCCTCGCGCAGCCGCATGATTGCATCCTTGCGGTCGCGCCCATGGACGATCAGCTTGGCGATCATCGAGTCGTAGTACATCGGGATTTCGCCACCCTCGTACACCCCGGTGTCGACCCGCACGCCCCCGACCGGCTGCCCATCGGGACCGGGAGGCGGCATTGGCAGCGACGCTTCCAGCGTCTGCGCTGGCGGCTCGTACCTGACCAGGCGACCGACCGAAGGCAGAAAGTTGCGGAACGGATCCTCGGCGTTGATCCGGCATTCCATGGCCCAGCCGTTGCGCGCAACCTGGTCCTGGTTGAGCGGCAGGCGCTCGCCGGCTGCGACCCGGATCATCATTTCGACCAGGTCCAGACCGGTGATGCACTCGGTCACCGGATGCTCGACCTGGAGGCGGGTGTTCATCTCTAGGAAGTAGAAACTCTGGTCCTTGCCGACCACGAACTCGACCGTGCCCGCGCTCTGGTACTGGACCGCCTTCGCGAGCGCCACCGCCTGCGCGCCCATTGCGCGGCGGGTTTCCTCGCTGATGAACGAACTGGGCGCTTCCTCGATCACCTTCTGGTGGCGCCGCTGGATCGAGCACTCGCGCTCCCACAGGTAGATGCAGTTGCCGTGGGCATCGCCCAGCACCTGGATCTCGATGTGGCGCGGCTCCTCGACGAACTTCTCGATGAAGACCCGGTCGTCGCCAAAGCTGTTGCGGGCCTCGTTGCGGCACGAGCTGAAGCCCTCGAAGGCTTCCTTGTCGTTCCACGCCACCCGCAGACCCTTGCCGCCCCCGCCGGCGCTGGCCTTGATCATCACCGGGTAGCCAATGTCGCGGGCGATCTCGACCGCCCTCTCGGGCGTTTCGATGGCGTCGGGCCAGCCCGGAATCGTGCTGACACTGGCTTCCATGGCCAGCTTCTTGGACGCGATCTTGTCGCCCATGGCACCGATCGAATGGTGCTTGGGCCCGATGAAGACGATTCCGTGCTCCTCCAGCTTGCGGGCAAATCCTTCATTCTCGGACAGGAAGCCGTAACCCGGATGCACGGCCTGTGCGCCCGTCTGCCGGCAAGCAGCGATGATCTTGTCCATCATCAGGTAGGACTCGCGGCTTGGCGGCGGGCCGATGCAGACGGCCTCGTCGGCCAGTTCCACGTGCCGGGCATCGCGATCGGCTTCCGAGTAGACGGCGACCGTGGCGATACCCATGCGGCGGGCAGTAAGAATCACGCGGCAGGCAATTTCGCCCCGGTTCGCGATCAGAATCTTGTCGAACATGGCTTGATTTCCCCGAGGCCCTAGAGCGGAATGTTGCCGTGCTTGCGCCACGGATTTTCGATCTTCTTGTCGCTCAGCATGGTGAGCGAGCGACAGACGCGCTTGCGGGTCTCGTGGGGCTGGATCACGTCGTCGATGTAGCCGCGACTACCGGCCACGAAGGGGTTGGCAAAACGGGCCTTGTATTCGGCTTCCCGTGCCGCCAGTTTCTCGGGATCGTTCTTGTCCTCCCGGAAGATGATCTCGACCGCGCCCTTGGCGCCCATCACCGCGATCTCGGCGCTCGGCCAGGCGAAGTTGACATCGCCGCGCAAGTGCTTGGACGACATCACGTCGTAGGCACCGCCGTAGGCCTTCCGGGTGATCACCGTCACCTTGGGCACCGTGCATTCGGCGTAGGCATAGAGCAGCTTGGCACCATGCTTGATGATCCCGCCGTACTCCTGCGAAGTGCCGGGCATGAACCCGGGCACGTCGACGAAGGTCAGTACCGGGATGTTGAAGGCGTCGCAGAAGCGCACGAAACGCGCTCCCTTGATGGCGCTGCGAATGTCGAGGCAGCCGGCGAGCACCATCGGGTTGTTGGCGACCACGCCCACGGTCTGGCCGCCAAGGCGCGCGAAGCCGATGACGATGTTCTTGGCGTAGTCGGGCTGCAGCTCGAAGAAATCGCCGTCATCAACGACCTTCAGGATCAATTCCTTCATGTCGTAGGACTTGTTGGGATTGTCCGGCACCAGCGTGTCGAGCGACAGGTCGAGCCGGTCGCTGGGATCTTCGCTTTCCCGAAACGGCGCCTTCTGCCGGTTCGACAGCGGCAGGTAGTTGAAGAACCGGCGCAGCAGCATCAGCGCTTCGACGTCGTTCTCGAAGGCCATGTCGGCAACGCCCGACTTGGTGGTGTGGGTGACCGCGCCACCCAGACCTTCGGCGCTGACTTCCTCGTGGGTCACCGTCTTGACCACCTCCGGGCCGGTCACGAACATGTACGAGCTGTCCTTGACCATGAAGATGAAGTCGGTCATCGCCGGGGAATAGACCGCGCCGCCGGCACACGGCCCCATGATCAGGCTGATCTGCGGGATCACGCCCGAGGCCATCACGTTGCGCTGGAACACCTCGGCGTACCCGCCGAGCGAAGCGACCCCCTCCTGGATGCGGGCGCCGCCCGAGTCGTTGAGCCCGATGACCGGCGCGCCGACCTTCATCGCCTGGTCCATGATCTTGCAGATCTTCTCGGCGTGCGCCTCCGAGAGCGCACCGCCAAAGACCGTGAAGTCCTGGCTGAACACGAACACCAGCCGGCCATTGATCATGCCGTAGCCGGTGACGACGCCGTCGCCGGGGATCTTGTTGTCCGCCATGCCGAAGTCGTTGCAGCGGTGTTCGACGAACATGTCCCATTCCTCGAACGTGCCTTCGTCGAGCAGCAGCAGGATGCGCTCGCGCGCGCTCAGCTTGCCCTTGGAGTGTTGCGCCTCGATCCGTTTCTCCCCGCCGCCCAGGCGCGCCAAGGCCCGTCTGTTTTCGAGCTCTGCGATGATGTCGTGCACGACTCAGTCTCCTCGTTGATCTTCTGCCTGCCTGCCAGCCGCGGCGTGCGGCGCTTTGATTCAGTTCATCAGTTCGAGCAGGCGCCGCGCTGCCACCGACGGCGCCAGGTTGCCGGCGCGCACCTCAGCGCTAATCCCGGGCAATGCCTCCCGAACCAGCGGATGGTCGCGAAAGCGCCCCCTCAATCCTGACTCGATCCGTTCCCACATCCAGCCGTGGTCCTGTTCGTGGCGCCGCGCCGCCAGCCTGCCGCTGGCCTCCTGTGCCGCCCGGAACCGGGTCACGGCCGTCCATGATGCCTCCAGCCCCTGGCCGTCCAGTGCGCTCACCAGCAGCACCTCGGGCTGCCACGCGGCGGCGCCCGCCGCGGCGCCGCGGTGGCGGCCGAACAGCCGCAGCGCCGCGGCGATTTCATCATGAGCACGCTGCGCAGCGATCCGGTCGAGGTCGGTCTTGTTGATCAGGACCAGGTCGGCCAGTTCCATCACTCCCTTCTTGATCGCCTGGAGGTCGTCGCCGGCATTCGGGAGGTGCATCAGCAGGAACATGTCGGTCATCCCGGCAACCGCGATCTCCGATTGCCCCACCCCCACCGTCTCGACGATCACGATGTCGTAACCGGCGGCCTCGCAGACCCTGATCGTCTCGCGGGTCATCTCGGCAACCCCGCCCAGCGTGCCCGAGGCCGGGCTCGGGCGGATGAACGCCGCTTCGTGAACCGAGAGCCGATCCATCCTGGTCTTGTCGCCGAGTATCGATCCCCCGCTGACGCTCGAGGACGGATCGACGGCCAGGACGGCCACCCGGTGGCCCTGCCCCACCAGGAGCAAGCCGAGGGCCTCGATAAAGGTCGACTTGCCGACCCCGGGAACTCCCGAAATGCCGAGCCGCAGCGCCTGTCCGCTGGCGGGCAACATGGCATTGAGCAAATCGTCGGCGCGGGCGCGATGGGTTTCCAGGCGCGACTCGAGGAGCGTGATCATCTTGGCCAGTGCGCGCCGCTGCTGCGTCCCCGCTGGCCCGAGCAGGGCTGCGAGCAAGGCGCTGTCGGTGGCGTTCATCGCGCTCATCGGCACCGCTGCGCTCAGGTCCCGGCCAGCTGCTTCCGGATCTGCGCGAGCACGTCGCGCGCCGATTCGGTGATCGGCGTCCCTGGCCCGTAGATGCCCTTGACCCCGGCGCGCCTCAAGGCATCGTAGTCGGGCCGGGGCACGACGCCGCCGACGAACACCACGATGTCCTCGCCGCCTTGCTTGCGCAATTCCTCGATGACCTGCGGCACCAGCGTCTTGTGCCCGGCGGCGAGCGTCGACACGCCGAGCGCATGGACGTCGTTTTCGATCGCCTGGCGCGCGCATTCGGCCGGGGTCTGGAACAGTGGCCCGATGTCGACGTCGAAGCCGAGGTCGGCGAATGCCGTGGCCACCACCTTTGCGCCCCGGTCATGACCATCCTGGCCAAGCTTGGCCACCAACACCCGAGGGCGTCGGCCGTGCGCCTGCGCGAAAGCCTCGATCTCCTCCTTCACGGCGACCCATCCTTCCCCAGATTCATAAGCAGCGGCATACACTCCGGTCACCTTGTGCGTATCGGCGCGATGACGTCCCCAGGCCTGCTCCAGCGCCGCGCTGACCTCGCCCACGGTCGCACGCAGGCGGATCGCCCGGATGCTGAGTTCGAGCAGGTTGCCGGCACCGCTTTCGGCACTGGCCTGCAGCGCCTGCAGCGCTGCAGTCACGCTGGCATTGTCGCGCGTTGCGCGCACTTGTGCGAGGCGCGCGATCTGGCTCTCGCGCACCTGCACGTTGTCGATCTCACGGCTCGCGATCTCGTCTTCCTGCGCCAGCCGGTACTTGTTTACCCCGACGATGGTGTCGCGGCCGGAATCGATTCGCGCCTGCTTCTCGGCAGCGCTGGCCTCGATCTTGAGTTTCGCCCAGCCCGAATCGACCGCCTTGGTCATGCCGCCCATCTCCTCGACCTCGGCGATGATGGCCCAGGCCGCATCGGCCATGTCCTGGGTCAGCTTCTCCATCATGTAGCTGCCTGCCCAGGGATCGATCACGTTGGGGATGTGGGTCTCTTCCTGGATGATCAGCTGGGTGTTGCGGGCAATCCGCGCACTGAATTCGGTGGGCAATGCGATCGCTTCATCGAAACTGTTGGTATGCAGGCTCTGGGTGCCGCCAAAAACCGCGGCCATCGCCTCGACGGTGGTGCGGATCACATTGTTGTAGGGATCCTGCGCGGTCAGGCTCCAGCCCGACGTCTGGCAGTGGGCGCGCAGCATCAGGCTCTTGGGACGGCGCGCGTTGAAGCCCTTCATGATCCGGCACCAGAGCAGGCGCGCAGCCCGCATCTTGGCGATCTCCAGATAGAAGTTCATGCCGATGCCCCAGAAGAAGCTCAGGCGGCCGGCGAAATCATCGACATCCATGCCGCGGGCAATCGCGGTCTTGACGTACTCCTTGCCGTCAGCCAGCGTGAACGCCAGCTCCAGCGCCTGGTTCGCGCCCGCCTCCTGCATGTGATAGCCGGATATCGAGATCGAATTGAACCGCGGCATGTGCCGCGCCGTGTACTCGATGATGTCGGCGATGATGCGCATCGACGGCACCGGCGGATAGATGTAGGTGTTGCGGACCATGAACTCCTTGAGGATGTCGTTCTGGATGGTCCCCGAGAGTTGCGCCTGCTCAACCCCCTGTTCCTCGGCCGCCACCACGTAGCCTGCCAGTACCGGCAGGACGGCACCGTTCATGGTCATCGACACGCTGACCTGGTCGAGAGGAATCCCGTCGAACAGGATCTTCATGTCTTCGACCGAATCGATCGCGACCCCGGCCTTGCCAACGTCCCCGGTCACGCGGGGGTGATCGCTGTCGTAGCCGCGATGGGTTGCCAGGTCGAAGGCCACCGACACGCCCTGGCCGCCACCCGCCAGCGCCTGGCGGTAGAACGCGTTGCTCTCCTCGGCCGTCGAGAAACCGGCGTACTGGCGGATGGTCCATGGCCGGACGGCATACATCGTCGCCTGCGGACCACGCAGGTAGGGTTCGAAACCAGGCATGGTGTCGGCGTTGGGCAAAGCCGAAGTATCTTGCGCGGTATAGAGCGGCTTGACCCGCAGTCCCTCGGGAGTGACCCAGTCGAGCCCTGCGAGCGTGCCGCCGGGAGCCGATTTCGCCGCTGCCTCGGCCCATTTCTCGAGCGTGCTCGGGTGGAACTCCGGATCGGAAGAAACTGCCATCTAAGCTCTCCTCAAGAACCTCGCCGATTGCCGGGCGCGGCCGCTCTGCGCGGGCTGCCAAATGGTACACGATGACTTAAACCAGTCGGACATTACCGCCCGGTCCCCGTACAGGGATCGACCGCACAACGATAACAGCCACCCGGTGCGCCGTGAAGGGGCCGGGACGGGCGGCTTCGGTATGGTTCCTGGACGACCGCCAGAGCGCTGTCGCGCCCGCGCGCCGCAGCTCTCAGCCGCGGCTCCAGCTCATTCGAGCAGGACGACCGGGCACTCGATGTCGTTGAGCAAGGTGGCAAAGCCGGCGCCGCCGCGCAGACCGCCATTGCCCATGACCACCAGGACGCCGGCACGCGCCTGGCGCACCAGCGCTGCCAGCTCCCGGCTGGTGCCGGAAAACAGATGCAGCGAATAAGCTTGCTCGCCAGCTTCAGCGACAAGCTGCGCCCGGGCCTGCGCCCCGCCATCGGAAAGCCCGCCAACGCTGTCCACGATCGCCAGCACCCGCAGTTCGACCCCGCGGTCGCGCGCCAGTTTCGCCGCCAGTTGCAAGGCACGCAGCGCGCCAGCCGATCCGTCATGGACCACCACCACCGGACCACCACCCTGCGGCAGCGTCGCGCCGGCGCCCGGAATATCGCCCAGCGGCCAGGCGCCGGCCCGGGCGCGCTTGCCGATCACGACCGTGTCGAACTCGCCGGCCAGCGCAAACAACTCGGCACCAACCTGCCCGCGCGCGACGTGGAACGACCAGCGCAGGCGGCGGCGACCGGCGGTCTCGGCGAGTTGGCGCTGCACCGCCGCAGCCTCGCGCTGCAAGGAGCGCTCGACGTCAGGCCGGCTCAGGGCACTCGACTGGGCAGTCAACAGCCCGATTTCGCGCGCAAACGGCAGCCCCGAGAGCCGCAACAGGTTGACGTCCTCGACGAAGATCCCGGCAAGCTCGACATCGAGCGCACCGGCCAGCGCGGCGGCGATCTCAAGGGCCGAGCGGCTACGGGGCGAGATGTCCAGTGCCAGCAGAATCTTGCTCTTGTAGGGACTTGTCATTGCTGCTCTTCCCTAAGGTCTCGCCGTCCCTGCCGTACCGGCGCCGGATTTCGGCCAGGGTGTGCAGGCGATCGGCCACCAGTCGGTTCAGGCTGTTCTCGGGGTAGACACCGGCGGCATCCGCCTCGCCGGCCTCCCTTCCGGTCAACAGTTCGAGCGCCTGGTCGACGCTCCCCACCGGGTAGACATGGAAGCGCCCGGCTTGCGCCGCGGCCACCACGTCGCTTCGCAACATCAGGTGCGCGACATTGGTCGCCGGGATGATCACCCCCTGCTCGCCGGTCAGCCCGCGTCCCGAGCAGATATCGAAGAAGCCTTCGATCTTCTCGTTCACCGCCCCGATGGCCTGGACCCGACCGAATTGGTCGACCGATCCGGTCACCGCGAGAGACTGCCTGATCGGGACCGCCCCGAGCGCGGACAACAGCGCACACAGTTCGGCCAGCGAAGCACTGTCGCCCTCCACCATGCCGTAGGTCTGCTCGAACACGAGGCTGGCCGAGAGCGATAACGGCTGCTCGCCGGCAAAGCGCGTCGCCAGGAACGACGCCAGTATCAGCACGCCCTTGGAGTGAATCGCGCCACCGAGCTTTACTTCGCGCTGGATGTCGATCAGCACCCCGCTCCCGAGTCGGGTCGCGGCGGTGATGCGCGAGGGTTGGCCGAACGCGAACTGGCCGAGCTGGAATACCGAGAGAGCGTTGATCTGGCCTGCGGTCGCGCCGTCAGTGTCAATCTGCAGGGTGCCGCGCAGGATCGCCTCCTGGCTGCGCTCGCGCAGCCGGTCGGCGCGGTGGATCTGGGCCGCGATTGCCCGCTCCACGTCCTCGCCAGTGACCGTCGGACGAGAGCTCGCGCCGGCCCAGAAATCGGACTCGCGCACCAGGTCGGCGAGACTCTCCATATGGGTCGACAATTTTTCGGCGTCCGCGGCACGGCGGGCGCAATGTTCGATGGTGCGCGCCACGGCATTCCGGTCGAAGGGCCGCAACTCCTCGCGCCTTGTCAGCGTGGCGATCAGGCGGGCGTAGAGCAGATTGTTGTCCGCGCTGCGCGGCACCTCGTCTTCGAAATCGGCGCAGACCTTGAAGAGCTCCGAGAACTCGGGATCGTGGTCCGCGAGCAGGTAATAGAGCAGGCGATCGCCCAGCACCACCACCTTGACGTCGAGCGGAATCGGCTCGGGTTCGAGGGAAACCGTGCTGACCAGGCTATACATCTGGCCGAGTGACTCGATGCGAATCTCGCGCGTCGACAGCGCCCGCTTCAGCGCCTCCCAGGAAAATGGCTGGGTCAACAGCTTGACGGCGTCAAGCAACAGGTAGCCCCCGTTGGCGAGGTGCAGCGCGCCGGGCTTGATCTGCGTGAAGTTGGTCACCAGCGTACCCAGCTGCGAGAGGTATTCCACCCGCCCGAGCAGGTTCTGGTAGGTCGGGTGGTCCTCGTCGATGATCGGCGCACCCTCGCAGGCGCCGTTATCGACGAGCAAGTTCACCTGATAGCGGCTCAGATCGCTGCTGTCGGAGACGCCCAGCATGGCCGGCGTCGCGCCCTGATCCTCCTTGGGCTGGCGAAAGTCGTCGAGGCTCTCGATGATGTTCTGCTGCACTTCGTCGAGGTAAGTCTTGATCACCTGGAATTCGGTGTACTCGCCCCTGAGGGTCTCGATCAGGTGACCGACTGCGAACAGCACCGCATCTTCGTTGAGCTTGCGCACCCGTTGCAGGCGTTCGCGCCGCCAGCGCGGGACCTGGTGAATCACCTTCTCGAGCATCTCCTGGAGCATCACGGTGTCGCTCTCGATCTTCTGCTGCTCCTCAGGCGCCAGCTTGGCGTACTCCTCGGGGCTGACCACCTCGCCGTCCTTGGCGGGTGCAAACGAAAACCCATTCGGGGTCCCGAGCAGGACGATGCCGTGTTTGCTGGCGGCCTCGCCGACCTCATTGAAGGCCTTGGCCTGGCGTTCGCCCAGTTCGTTGTTGATCTCGCTCAGCCGATGGCGATACTCCTCGCCTTCGAAGACCGTGGGAATCGTGGCGCTCAACTCATCCACCAGCTGTTGCATGTCCTTGCACAGCTTGGCGCCGAGGCCGTCGGGCAGGCAGATTGCGCGCGGCTTGTGGGGCTGGGAAAAATTGTGGACGTAGCACCAGTCGAGCGGGCGCTGCTCGCTGGCGACGCGCTGCTCCAGCAAGTGGCGCACCATGGTGTGCTTGCCGCTCCCGCT
>JAHEMI010000057.1 GCA_024643785.1 Burkholderiaceae bacterium | reverse complement strand
GCCGGTGCCGGGGCCGCTGGTTGCACCGCCGCGGGTGGCGGCGCGGCCTGGTCGGCATCGCCAGTGCCTGCTCCCGCCACTTCGATCCGCACCAGCGCGCTGCCCACCGCCATCACGTCACCGGGCTTGCCACCCAGGTCCAGAATGGTTCCGTCGACCGGCGAGGGAATCTCGACGGTCGCCTTGTCGGTCATCACGTCGGCCAGCACCTGATCCTCGCGCACCGCTTCACCGGGCGCGACATGCCAGGCAACGACTTCGACCTCGGTGATGCCCTCGCCGATGTCGGGCATCTTGATTACGTGAATACCCATCTCAAGCCTCCATCACGCGCCGCAGCGCTGCGCCGACCCGGTCGGGACCCGGGAAGTAGGTCCACTCCTGGGCGTGCGGGTAGGGGGTGTCCCAGCCGGTGACCCGCTCGATCGGGGCTTCAAGGTGGTAGAAGCAGTGTTCCTGGACGAGCGCGATCAGCTCGGCGCCAAACCCGCTGGTGCGGGTGGCTTCGTGGACGACCACGCAGCGCCGGGTCTTTTGGACTGAATTCACCAGCGTCGCCAGGTCGAGCGGCCAGATGCTGCGCAGGTCGATGATCTCGGCGTCGATGCCGGTTTCGGCGGCCGCGGCTTCGGCGACGAAAACCATCGTGCCGTAGGTGATGACCGTAACCTCGGCGCCAGGACGGAAGATCGCCGCGCTCTCGAGCGGCACGGTGTAATAGCCTTCCGGCACCTCGCCCAGCGGATGCTTGGACCAGGGCACCGACGGGCGCTCGTGGTGACCGTCGAACGGTCCGTTGTAGAGCCGCTTGGGCTCGAGGAAGATCACCGGGTCGTCGTTCTCGATCGAGGCAATCAGCAGGCCCTTGGCGTCGTAGGGGTTCGACGGCATCACGGTGCGGATGCCGCAGACCTGGGTGAACATCGCCTCCGGACTCTGGCTGTGGGTTTGCCCGCCGTAGATCCCGCCGCCGCAGGGCATGCGGATCGTGATCGGGCAGGTGAAGTCGCCCGCCGAGCGGTAGCGCAGCCGGGCGGCTTCGGAAACGATCTGGTCGGTTGCCGGGTAGAAGTAGTCGGCGAACTGGATCTCCGGCACCGGGCGCAGGCCGTAGGCGCCCATGCCGACGGCGGCACCGACGATGCCGCCCTCGGCGATCGGGGCGTCGAAAACCCGCGAGGGGCCGTACTTCGCCTGCAGCCCCTCGGTGCAGCGGAACACGCCGCCGAAATAGCCGACATCCTCACCGAAGATCACCACGTCGGGATCGCGCTCGAGCATCACGTCCATCGCCGAGCGCAGCGCCTGGATCATTGTCATCGTGGCCATCTTCAGACTCCCAGCTGCTGACGCTGCCGGCGCAGGTGATCCGGCATGTCCTTGTAGACATCATCGAAGATCGCCGCCGGACTCGGGATCGGACCGCTGCCGAGCGTACCGTAGCTCTCGGCCTCCTTCTGGGCGGCACGAACCTGGGACTCGACCTCCTCGCTCATGCGGGCGTGCTGCTCCTCGCTCCAGGCGCCGATCCTGATCAGGTGCTGCTTGAGGCGCATGATCGGGTCGCCGAGCGGGAAACGCTCCCAGTCGTCGCCGGGGCGGTACTTGGAAGGATCATCGGAAGTGGAGTGGGCGCCACCGCGATAGGTGACCCATTCGATCAGCGTCGGCCCGAGGTTGCTGCGGGCGCGCTCGATGGCCCACTGCGAGGCGGAGTAGACCGCGAGGAAATCGTTGCCGTCGACTCGCAGCGAAGCGATGCCGTTGCCCAGCCCGCGGGCCGCGAAGGTGGTCTCGTCGCCGCCGGCAATTCCCTGGAACGTCGAGATCGCCCACTGGTTGTTGACGACGTTCAGGATCACCGGGGCGCGATAGACCGCGGCGAAGGTGAGCGCGTTGTGGAAGTCGGCTTCGGCGGTCGAACCGTCACCGATCCAGGCCGAGGCGATCCTGGTGTCGCCCTTGATCGCGGAGGCCATCGCCCAGCCGACGGCCTGGATGTACTGGGTCGCGAGGTTGCCCGAGATCGAGAAGAAGCCGGCCTTGCGCACCGAGTAGAGCACCGGCAGTTGCCGCCCCTTGAGCGGATCGCGCTCATTGGAAAAGTTCTGGCACAGCAGTTCCACCAGCGACACGTCGCGGACCATCAGCAGGCCCTGCTGGCGATAGGTCGGGAAACACATGTCGTCGTCGCGCAGCGCCAGTGCGTGGGCCACCGCGATGGCCTCCTCGCCGAGCGCCTGCATGTAGAACGACACTTTCTTCTGGCGCTGGGCGACCAGCATCCGCGCGTCGAAGATCCTGGTCTTGACCATGGCGCGCAAGCCGCGCAGCAGGACTTCGACTTCGACTTGCGGCGCCCAAGGGCCGATGGCGTTGCCATCGTTGTCGAGCACCCGCACCAGCGTAAAGGCCAGGTCGGTCATCTTCTTGGCCGAAGCGTCCACCTTGGGGCGACGCACTTCACCTGCGGCCGACAGATGCAGGTAGGAGAAATCGGTATCGTGACCGGGGCGTCCCGAGGGCTCGGGGACGTGAAGGCTCAACGGCCTGGGTTGGGGCACGCCGCCGGGCGCACCGCGGTTGGCTTTGCTGCTCATTCGTCTCCTCCCGCGCGATCGTGTCGCACGTATGAACATCGTTCATCGGCACGTCCAAACCGGTAGGCCGAACGGCACGGTTGCGCAGCCTCTTCGGTAGGAGCAACTGCGCCGCTGCCGCCGCGTCCACGCGCCTGCAGCCGGGATGACCAGCAATCCCGTCCTTAATTATATCCGGTGCCGGGGAGCACCTCGCAACGCCCCGGGCAGTCCCGGGATCGCCTTGCGCCCTAGGACTTGGCGCGCGTCGAGAGGCCCAGCAGCCGATAGGCGGGGCACCAGCTGATTGCTGCGGTCCCGAGGGCAACCAGGCCAATCAGCCCCCACCAGCTCGAATACGCAATACCGAGGCCAATCACCACCAGGCCCAGCACCACGCGCAGAATCCGGTCGGTCGATCCAATATTGGATTCCATGATCTCCCTCCTTCTGATAATCAGAGTGCAGTGTTTCACTTTAAAACAAACTTAGCGCGAATGACATCCCGCGCCAATCGCCCGGGCCCGCTGCCGCGCGGTCCTCAGGCCGCAGCCATGACATGGATGCCGTCGCGCAGCAGCGAAACCGTCACTTCGGCGCCGACCTCCAGGCCGAGGCGCCCCGCCACCAGGGCCGAGACGCTCAGCGCGAGCGGCATGATGGGCGCGTGCAACGGTGACAGCGTCAGCGCGACGGTCTCGCCCAGCGCCATCATGCGCAGCAGGCGGCAGGCTACCGGGTTGCCACGCTCGCCAGTGGAAGGCTTGTCGCGCCGGTGGATGATGACCTGGCTCGGCGGGATGACCCAGGTGCAGGCCGTGCCTGGCGCCAGTTGCGGCTGCAGCGCCAGTTCGAGCGCCAAGCCCTGCCAATCGAGGATGCTGCGCCCACCTGCCCGATCGTGGGCCGCGATCGTCCCCTCGAAGATGTTCTTGATCGCGACCAGCCGCGCCACTTCGCGCGACACCGGTCGCGTCATCACCTCGTGCGGCGTGCCCGACTGGAGAGTGACGCCCTGGTGCAGGACCGTCATGCGATCGGCCAGCATCGCCGCTTCGTGCAGCGAGTGGGTCACCAGCACCACCGGGATCGTCAACTGCCCGCGCAGGCTGGCCAGTTCCTCGTAGAGCCGCTCCCGGGTGACTTGATCGACCGCCGAGAATGGTTCGTCGAGCAGCAGCACCCGCGGGTCCCGGGCGAGCGCCCGCGCCAGCGCGACGCGCTGCTGCTGGCCGCCAGAAAGCCGGCCCGGGCGACGCGCCGAAAAGCCCTCGAGGTTGACCGCGGTGAGCAGTTCGGCGGCGCGGCGTTCACGCCGTGGCCGTGGACCCGGCGGGACCGCCTCGAGCACGTTCTCGAAAGCCGAGAGATGCGGGAACAGCGCGTAGCTCTGGAACACGAAACCGGTCCGGCGCCGCCGTGCCGGCCAGCTGATGCCGGCGGTGCTGTCGAGCCAGGCTTCGCCATCGACCGCCACCCGGCCGCTCGCGCCGCGATAGATGCCGGCAATAGCCTTCAGGATGGTCGATTTGCCGCTCCCCGACGGACCGACCAGCGCCAGCGTCTCGCCCGGCTTGCACTCGAGTTCGACGTCGAGGTGCAAGGGAGCCGACTGGCTGAGCCGGACTTCAAGCACGGGCCTGCAGGCGCCTGCGCGCCAGCCAGTTGGTGAGCGCCAGGGCCGCCAGCGAGAATGCCAGCAGCGCTGCCGACATCGTCCCGGCAGCGCGCATGTCGAAAGCCTGCACGCTGTCGTAGATCGAGATCGCCACGGTGCGGGTCGTGCCGGGAATGCTGCCGCCGATCATCAGCACCACGCCGAATTCGCCCATCGTATGGGCGACGGTCATGACCATCCCGGAGATGATGCCGGGCC
Organism: Burkholderiaceae bacterium; assembly: GCA_024643785.1. Classification (GTDB taxonomy): domain Bacteria; phylum Pseudomonadota; class Gammaproteobacteria; order Burkholderiales; family Burkholderiaceae_E; genus JAGXFR01. The sequence goes on along the minus strand of JAHEMI010000057.1, from coordinate 12,086 downwards.
ACGCCAGCGGCAGTTCGATCCGCCACAACGTGCGCCAGCGCGAAATCCCGCAACAGGCGGCAGCCTGGCGCACTTCCGGCGCGATCGCCTCGAAGGCACGCTGCATCGGCATCAGCGCGAACGGAATGTTGAACAGGATCGAAGCCACCAGCAGTCCGCTGAACGAGAAAGCGAGCGGATGGCCGGTCAGGCGCTCCCACAACGCGCCCAGCGGCGATCCGGCGCCCATCATCACCAGCAGGTAATAGCCCAGCACCGTCGGCGGCAGCACCAGTGGCAGGGTCAGCGCTGCCTCCAGCAGCGGCTTGCCGCGAAATTCCCCGAAGGCGATCAGCCGCGCCCAATAGATACCGAGCGGCAGCAAGATAGCCGCCGTCGCCAGCGCCAGCCACAAGGAAACTCTAAGGGCGGTCCAGTCCATCGCGATTCAGCCCGGCGGCAACCCGAAGCCGTAGCGCTTCAGGACGGCATGGCCACTGGCTCCCGCGAGCCAGGCGTAGAAGGCGCGCGCGGTCTCCCCGGCACCCCGGATGAGCACCATGCGCTGGCGCAGGGGTTCGAGGGCGTCTTCGGGAAGGATCAGGTAGTGTCCGCTGCGGGCGATGGCCGGCGCCAGTGCCAGCGAAAGCGCGAAAATGCCGGCTTCAACCGATCCCAAAGCCGCGAACTGCGCCGCCTGCGAAACGTTCTCGCCCATCACCAGATGCGGCTGCAGCGCGTCCCACAGGCCCGCGCGCTGCAGCGCCGCCCGGGCCGCGCGGCCGTAGGGGGCGTGGTCGGGATTGGCGATCGCTAACCGGCGCAAGCGCCCGTCCGCGAGCGCGCGGCCGACCTCCGCGAGCCCGCCCCGGGGCTGCAACGGTGAATTGTTCGGCGCGAACAGCACGATCCTGCCGACCGCGTAAATGCTGCCATCATCGACAGTCAGCCCGCGGCGGGCCAGCTCGAACACCAGGCTCTCATCGGCCGACATGAACAGTTCGAAGGGGGCGCCATGCTGGATCTGCTGCATGAAGTTTCCCGATGATCCGTATACCGGCCGCACCGAACGGCCGGTTTCCGCCCCGAATATCCGGGCGGCCTCGTCGAGCGCAAACTTGAGGTCCGAAGCCGCGGCGATCGCGGGAACGTCCGGTGCCGCGGCAGCGCCCGCAGGCAGCAGCAGCGCGATGGCCAGCGCCGACAAGCGCGCAATCGACAGGGTGTTCATCACCATGACTTTAGCCCAAGCCCGGGATGCCCGCCCGGCTCGCCCCCCGCCCCGGCATGGCCAACCACTGGTGCGGCAGGGTTGGCCGTCGGATCGGCCGCCGCAGGCGTAAAATGGAGGCCATGCAATTTTTCCCCGGCCGGCGTTTCAGCGCCGCGCCTGCTTCGATGTCGCCGAGTCGCCCCCCAGTACGCCGTGATCGCCCCCAGTCGCTAGGCGAGGAGATCGCCAACAGCATCAGCCACGGCATGGGCCTGGTTGGCGCGATCGTCGGCACTCCGTTCCTGATCGTCGCCGCGCTCCAGCGCTACGACGCGCTCAGCGTGGTCGCGGCCAGCATCTTCGCGGCGTCGATGCTCGCGCTCTATCTCGCCTCGACCCTGTACCACGCGATTGCCCACGAGCGCGCCAAACGGGTGCTGCGTTTCTTCGACCACAGCGCGATCTACCTGCTGATCGCCGGCACCTACACCCCGTTCGCGCTCGGTGCGCTGCGCGGCCCGTGGGGCTGGACCATCCTGGCCCTGATCTGGACCCTGGCACTGCTTGGCATCGCCGCCAAGATCGTCTTCGGGATGCGCTTTCCGCGGCTCTCGACCTGGCTTTATCTGGGCATGGGCTGGATCGTGGTGATCGCGATCGAACCGATGTGGCGCAGTGTTCCCGGCTGGGGACTGTTCTGGCTGGCGGCCGGTGGCCTCGCCTACACCCTTGGGGTGATCTTCTACGCCACCGATCACCGGATCCGCTACCACCACTTCGTCTGGCACCTGTTCGTGCTCACCGGCACCGCGTGCCACTACTTCGCGGTTCTCTGGTACGCCGCCTGACCGGCAAATTCATGGCCGGCGGGCACCGCCACCTGCACCGAGTGTTCGAGCCGGTCATCGACGAGATCGATCCAGCCGCATTCACGGCGCTCGCCATCGACGCTGACCACGATCGCGTCCTGCCCGGGCGCGTCGGCGGCGGCGACCGCGATCGAATAGGTGGTGTCGCGATAGCGGTAGTAGACCTGGAACGTTTCCCGACCGGGGCGAAGACTGGGCTTGAAGTGCAGGCGCGCGCCTTCGAGGTGCAGGCCTAGCAGCGACTCGATCAGCAGCCGGTACATCCAGGCTGCCGAACCGGTGTACCAGGACCAGCCGCCGCGGCCGGTGTGCGGCGCCACGGCGTAGACGTCGGCGGCAACCACGTATGGCTCGACCCGGTAGGTGGCAAGCTCCTGGGGGTTGCGGGCGTGGCCGAGCGGATTGATCAGGTCGAACAGTTCCCAGGCGCGGGCGTTATCGCCAAGGGCGGCGAACGCCATCGCGGCCCAGACCGCGCCGTGGGTGTACTGGCCGCCGTTCTCGCGCACGCCTGGGACGTAACCGCGGATGTAGCCGGGGTCCAGGTCGGAGCGATCGAACGGTGGATCGAGCAGCTTCACGATCCGGGCGTCGCGATCGACCAGCCGCCGGTCGAGCGATGCCATGGCGGTGCGCGCGCGCCGGGGGTCGGCCGCGCCGGAGAGCACCGACCAGCTCTGCGCGATGGCGTCGATCTGGCACTCGTCGTTGCTGGCCGAACCCAGCGGCCGGCCATCGTCGAAATAGGCGCGCCGGTACCACTCGCCGTCCCAGCCGTGCTCCTCGATGCTGGCGGCGAGTTGCCGGCGCTCGGCTTCGCAGCGCCGGGCAAAGGCATCGTCACCGCGGCGCTGCGCCAGCGTCGCGAAATTGCCGAGGATGTCGTAGAGGAAGAAGCCGAGCCACACGCTCTCGCCGCGTCCTTCCAGTCCGACCAGGTTCATGCCGTCATTCCAGTCGCCAGAGCCCATCAGCGGCAGGCCGTGGGCGCCACGATGCAGTCCGCGCAGGATCGCCCGCACGCAGTGCTGGTAGAGCGAAGCGCGCTCGCCCGAGTGCTCGGGCAGGTCGTAGTAGGAATCCTCGCCCGGACGCAGCGCGCGACCGGCGAGGAACTCCACCGGCTCGTCGAGGACGGCAAAGTCGTCGGTGGCCGTGACGTAGCGCCAGGTGGCAACCGCCAGCCAGAGGTAGTCGTCGCTGCATTGCGTACGCACGCCGCGGCCGTGGGGCGGGTGCCACCAGTGCTGGACGTCGCCTTCGACGAACTGGCGCCCGGCGCAGCGCAGGATCTGCTCGCGCAGCAGTTGCGGCGCGGCATGGACCAGCGCCATGGCATCCTGCAACTGGTCGCGGAAACCGAACGCCCCGCCCGACTGGTAGTAGCCGCTACGCGCCCACAACCTGCAGGCAATCGTCTGGTACAGCAGCCAGCCGTTGGCCAGCGCATCGACGGCCGGATCTGCGGTCTGCACCCTTACTGCTCCCAGCAGCCGCTGCCAATGGCTGCGCACCTCGTCCAGCGCGCTGCGCGCCGCGCCGCTGCCCTGATAGCGGCGTACCAGCGCACTTGCGTTGTCGGTGCCACGGCGCCCGGCCACGCCGAGCAGGAAGACGATCTCGCGCTCCTCCCCGGGCGCCAGCTCCAAACCGATCTGGATCGCAGCGCAGGGGTCCATCCCGGCACCGAGCGCCCCCGAGAGCCGCTGCCGCGCCAATGCCGCTGGCGCCGCCAGGGTCCCGTTGCGGCCGATGAATTCCCGCCGGTCACCGCAGATCGTGCGGTTGGGGCTGGCGGCGTCGAAGAAGGCCAGGCGGTCGGCAAACTCGCTGTTGTAGGGGTTACGCGCCAGGATCGCGCCGCTGCCGGGATCGATCTCGGTGCTGACGTGCATCGCGGTGCGCGAGCGCAGGTCACCCAGCACCCACTCGACGTAGCCGGTGGCCGTCATCTGGCGGGTCTGGTCGGTATCGTTGCGCAGCTTCAGCACCGAGAGGCGCACCGGCGCATCGAGCGCCACGTAGACCCAGAGCTGCGAATCGATGCCTTCCTGATGGTGTTCGAAGACGCTGTATCCGAACCCGTGGCGGCAGCGGTAGCCGCCCGCGCCCTCGGCTGGCCACGGCGCCGGCGACCAGAAAGACCCGCTCTGTTCGTCGCGGATATAGAGGGCTTCGCCGGAGACATCCGATACCGGATCGTTGTGCCACGGGGTGAGGCGGAATTCGTGGGCATTCTCCATCCACGAGTAGCCGGCGCCGGTTTCCGAGATCACGCTGCCGAAACTGGCGTTGGCGATGACGTTCGACCAGGGAGCCGGGGTCCTGACGCCCGGCGCCAGCTCGATCACGTATTCCCGGCCGTCGGCCGAAAAGCCGCCCACGCCGTTGTACAGCTCGAGTCCGGCGCCTGGTTGCTCCGGCGTGGCAGCCCCTGGCTGCCCGATTGGCCGCCGCGTCGGCACCAGCTGGCCGATGCGCACGGTGCGCGACTGGCGCCGCCCGATCTGCTCCGCAAGGGTTCCCCAGGAATCGTTGAGGACGATCCGTGCCACGGCCTGGAACAGGACCAGGTCCTCGTCGGAAATCTGTTCAGCGCGCCGCACGTAGATCCCGCCCGGACGATCCATCATGTGGGCCTCGATCCCGACCGCGGTGAGCGCGATGATCTGTTCCTGCAGCTGCTGGCGGTAACCGGCGAGGTCCTCGTTCCAGATCACCAGGTCGACGGCCATCCCCTTGGCGCGCCAATAGGAGTGGGCCTGCACCAGCTGGCGCACGAGGTTGATGTTGGCCGAGTCCGAGATGCGCAGCAACACTATCGGCAGGTCGCCCGAGATCGCATATCCCCACAGACCCGACTGGCCACGGCGATTGCGCACGATCACCGCCGGATCGACGCGCATTTCCGCGCCGGCGTAGATGATCGCGCCGGCCAGCCGGTTGTAGAGCTGGGCATCGGCCTCACTGGCATTGATCTGGTGCAACACCACCTGCGCGTGGGTCCACGACATCTCGAAGACCCGGTCGGCGAGCCGCCGGTCGCGATAACGACTGATCAGGTGCAGGGCGGCGTCCCGATCCTCGGCGACACCGAGCACGAAATCCACCACCGTCTCCTGGTCGGGAGCCAGGGTGATCTTGTGCCTGATCGCAACGATCGGGTCGAGCACCGAACCGGCGCTGCCGCGCAGAGAAAGATCCGCGCCCGAGCTCGCCAGCGCGGCAGGATTGCGGGCGGTGTTGCGGCGCCCGATGAACGCCGCCCGATCGGTTTCGAACGAGCAACTCCCCTCGCCGCCGCCATGAAGTGTCAGTAGGTGCAGAAGCCAGGGCGCGCGCTCGCCCTGCGAGCGCGGGCGGCGGTGGCACAGGATGGCCTCGCTCGGGGCGAGAATTTCGGTCTGCACGAACAGCTTGTTGAATGCCGGATGGAGGGCATCGGGTGCATCGGCCGAGAGCACCACCTCGGCATAGCTGGTGATCTCCAGCGTGCGCACCCTGGTACCGAGGTTGGCAAGGTGGATCCGGCGCAGCTCGATGTCGTCCTCGGGTGAAACCACGATCTCGGTGTGGGTCCGCAATCCGCCGTCGCGGCGGCGGTATTCGGCCCGGCCTTCGGAGAAAACGGTTTCGTAGTGATCGGCCGCCACGCCGCAGGGGTTGTGCGCAACCGACCAGTACGCGCCGCTGTCGAGGTCGCGAACGTAGCAGTAGGCGCCATGGCCATCGCAGGTGCTGTCCTCGCGCCAGCGGGTCAGTGCGAAATCACGCCACTGGCTGCGGCTGCCGCCGGCATTGGTCACCATGACGTGGTAGTTGCCGTTCGAGAGCAGCTGAACCTCGGGGGTCGGCGTGTCCGGGGTGCGCAGCACCCGCACCGCCGGCTCGGCGCTGATTGCCGCGGCATGGACCTCGCCGAGCGCAGGAGCCCGCAGGAAATGCGCCGTCGGCACCTTGCGGACCCGCTCGTGGAGCAGCGGCAGCGTCGAGCGCAACGAGGCGTCGGACAGGAAGCGGGCTTGCATGGCGTTGCCACGCAACGCGTTGTCCAGCGCCAGCAGGCTCATGCCGAGGTGGTGCGCCATGAACGAACGCACCACCGCGTACTTGCTGCCGCGCGGAGCGCGCTCCGGAGTGTAGTCGATCGCCTCGTAGAATCCGAAGCGGCCGACGAAACCCTCGTCGGCGAGGCGCTCGAGATTGCGGCAGGCAGCCGCAGGATCGACCATCAGCGCCAGCGCGCTGGCATAAGGCGCAATCACGAGGTCGTCGGCGAGCCCGCGCTTGAAGCCGGTCCCGGGGACGCCAAAGGCGCGGTACTGGTAGTTGAGCTCGCCGTCGACCAGGTTGTAGCCCGACTCGGACATGCCCCAGGGAATCGAACGCCGGCGGGCGTAATCGATCTGGCGCGCCACGGCTACACGACAGGTCTGTTCGAGCAAGGTGTTGTCGCACGCCGGCATGGTCAGCAGCGGCATCAGGTACTCGAACATCGAACCCGACCACGACATCAGCAGCGGCCCGGAGCCGGTCTGCACCATCAGCCGCCCGAGGGCAAACCAGCTGTCCTGCGGCAACTCGTCCTGCGCGATGCCGACGAAGGTCGCGAGCCGCGCTTCGGAGGCCAGCAGGTCGTAGTAGCTGGTGTCGCGGCGGTGCTGTTCAGCGTTGTAACCGATCGCCAGCAGGTTGCGGACGTCGTCGTAGAGGAAGGTGTAGTCGGCGCGTGCGAATTCGGCCGCCAGCACCGCCAGCCGCTCGGCCCGGGCAATCTGTTCGCGTGCCCAGTCACCAACCGCGACGGAGCCGCCATCGGCCAACGCCAGCTGACGCAGGCTCGGGATGGCGGCCGGCCAGGAGTCAGCTGCCGGCGCGACCTGGTTCAGTTCCTCGAGCGCGGCATGGCACTGGCGCTCGAGCGAGCGCGCCCAGCGTTCACAGGCGTCGCTGGCCGCGACATCGGGATCGTGGTGATCGTGCGCGTGGCGACAGATACCGATGGCGTGGGCGCGGATCAGCCCCGCGATCGACCACAGTTCAGCCAGCAGCGCCAGTGCACCGGCAACACTGCGCGGCGCCGGCTCCTGCAGGGCGGCGTTGAACCTCGCCAGCGGCGGGCAACCATGGTCGCCGAGGTTCTTCCCCAGGATCCTGGCGGTGTCGGCGAAACCGTCGAGCATCTGCGGCGCGAACACCGGCAAGTCGGCGAGTTCGAGCAGCCCCTGGCGCAAGGTCAGCGCGTGAGCTGCGAGGTTGCCGCTGTCCACCGTCGAGACGTAGCGCGGCGGCAGCGGGCGCAGGCTGCGGGTGTCGTACCAGTTGTAGAAATGGCCGTGAAGGCGCTCGAGCTTCGCCATCGCGTCGAGCGAGCGGCCGGTGCGCTCGAGAAAGGCAACCACGCCGAGATAACCGAAGTCGAGCGCCGCCAGGTTGGCCAGCAGCGCCAGCCCCATGTTGGTCGGCGAAGTGCGATGGGCGAGCCGTTCGGCGGGGTGTTCCTGATAGTTGTCGGGCGGCAACCAGTTGTCGTCAGCCGAAACGAACGCGTCGAAGAATTCCCAGGTGCGCCGCGCCGTGGTACGCAGGAAGAGCCGTTGCGCGCCCGACAACGGCGTGACCTCGCGCACCGCCGGCAAACTGAGGCGCCACGCGATTGCCGGCGACGACAGCCAGAGCGCGATCAGCGGCAGCGCGGCGGCGAGCGCTTCGGGACGCCAGGCCGACAGAGCCAGCGCCAGGGCGAGCGCGGTTGCCGGTGCGAACCACATCTGGCGCAGCAGCGCGGCGAGTTCGACCGCCGTGCTGGCGCTGCGGCGCTCGGCAAATGGCTGCCACTGCAAAAGGCTGCGCCGGGTGACGATGGTCCGCACCAGCGATCGCCAGGCAGCGTCGAGGTTATAGAGGGACTCGTGGGGCAGCGTCGCGAGCGCAAATGCTGCCTGCGCCAGGCCGCGCCCGAGGCTGCGCAGCGTCAGCGCCAGGACGTGCAGCAACGGCGTTTCGCCGCCGCTGCGCAGCGCCTGGATCGCCGCGTTGGCGAGCACCGGCAGGCACACCAGCAGGATCAGCACAGTGGTCCAGAGCCACGGGTGGGGCAGCAGGCTCCAGCCGAGAACAGTCAGCGCCAGCAAGGCGGGAGTCGCCAGCGCCCGGCGCAGGTTGTCGATGATCTTGCACACCGCGAGCGCCGAGAGCGGATTGCGCTCCCGCGCTCCGGCGGCATGCGGCACCCAGGGCAGCGCCCAGCCGGCGATCTGCCAGTCGCCCCTGATCCAGCGGTGGCGGCGGCGCACGTCGGAGAGATAGTCGGCCGGGCAGTCCTCCAACAGTTCGACATCGCTCAGCAGCCCGGCCCGGACGTAGCAACCTTCGAGCAGGTCGTGGCTCAGGATGCGGTTCTCCGGGAACCGCCCGCCGACCGCGTACTCGAAGGCCTCGACATCGTAAATGCCCTTGCCGACGAACGAGCCCTCGGCAAAGAGATCCTGGTAGACGTCGGACACGGTCCGGGTATACGGATCGATGCCGGCATCGCCGGCCGCGAGCCAGGCGTAGATCGAACGGTTGGCACAGGGCAGGTCGACGCTCATGCGCGGCTGGAGAATCCCATAGCCAGCCTCGACGCAATGGCGCTCCTGGTCATAGCCGGGGCGATTGAGCGGATGCGCCATGGTCCCGATCATTTCGCGCGCCGTGTCGCGCGGCAACTGGGTATCGGCGTCGAGCGTGATCACGTAGCGTGCCCCGACCAGTTCGCCGGCTACGCCGACCACGACCGAGAAGTCGTCCTGGGCGCCTGCGAGGATCAGCCGGTTGAGCGCCGCCAGCTTGCCACGCTTGCGCTCATACCCCATCCAGCAACCCTCGGCCTCGTTCCAGCGCCGGGGACGGTGCAACATCACGAAGCGCGTGCCGAGTTCGGCCGGGTAGCGCTCGTTGAGTTCCTCGATGCCGGCACTGGCCTGGGCCACCAGGGCGTCGTCCTGCGGCATGCGCTCGCCAGCCGCGTCGCAGCAGTCGCTCAGCAGCGCGAAATACAGGTGATCGTCGCGGTTGCCAAGGAAGCGCAGCTCGAGCCCGTCGATCAGGCCTTCGACCTGCTCAGGGGAAATGAGCAGCGTCGGCACCGCCACCACCGTGCGAAAGGCGCCGGGTATGCCCGCGGAAAAGTCCAGGCGCGGCAGCGACCTCGGCGGCACCAGCACGGTGACCACGGAGTTGAGGATTGCGAGCGCGACGCTGCTCACTGCCACCAGCACCAGCAGCGCGAGGGGCCAGAGCCGCGCCGCCACCTCGGCCTCGCTGGCCAGAACCAGGGCCGCGGCGAGCGCCACGTCGAGCACGATGGCGGCAGTGACAAAGGACAGCAGCGGACTGCGACCCAGCGTTCGGCCCAGCAAGCCGGCGATGCCCTGCCGGCAGCCAAGTTCGCGGCCGAGCTCACGCACGCCGTCGCCGACCAGGTAGTGGCCGACGTGCGCACGCCGGTCGCCGTCGCCGTAAGCGCTGTTGGCCTGCTCGGCGAGCCTGATCGCCGCAACTGACGCCTCCAGCTCAGTGTGTTTGCTGTCGTTGGCCAGACGCTCGATGACGTGGCGGTAGGCATCGCGGGTGGCGAACGTCATGTCGCTGTAGATACGCGCCGGATCGGTCCGCAACGCCTGCTCGACATAGCTCAGCGTTTCGACGAACTCGCGCCAGTCACTGGCTCCGATCAAGCGCAGGCTGCCAATGGTGTTGCTGACCGAAACCTGGTCGGCGGCCTGGTCCTGGCTGGCCGCGAACACCATCTGTTCGATCGACTGGCCGGATTCCGCCAGGCGCTGCTCGATCCAGCCGACCGCCAGCGACAGTCCCGAACTGTGCGCCTGGAGCCGGCGGGCGAGCTCGGCGACAAAGGCCGCGCTCAATTTCGGCCCGGCACGCGCCATGTCCGCGATGACCACTATCAGGTTGGTCGGATCCTGTTCGGCGGTAAGGATCAGGGCCTCGGCCCACTCGGCCGCCAGATCCTGGTCGACTCGCGTCGCAGCGATGCGCAGGGCGGCGCGGCGCAGGTTTTCGATCAACGCCAGCCGCAGCATGATCGGCACCGCCCAGAGCTCTCCCAGGCGCAGCGGCACCAACCCCTGGAAAGCGGCGATGAACGCGCTCAGCGCGTCGATATGGACCCGGCCGTCGCCGTGGGACACCGCCTCGAGCGCCAGTTGGTAAACCCGCGGTACGGGCCCGTTGCGGCCATTGGCCAGGCACGGCAGCTTGCGGCTGTAGCCGTGCGGCAGGTGACGCTGGGCGGTCCTGATCTGCTCCTCGATCAGGTAATAGTTGTCGAGCAGCCACTCGGCCGCCGGGGTGATCGGACGCTCGGCCCGCACCGCGGCGGTGAGCAGACTCGTTACTTCGGCGATTACCGTCCGGTTCTGTGCCAGCCGCCGCAGCAGATGGGGCCGCGAACGACCCTCTCGCAGTTGCAGCGAACCGGCCAGCGCGCGGCCGTGGTATGCCATCTGCTCGGAATTGAAGAGCTCGGAACGCAGCAACGATTCGTGTTCAGCGCCGATACCGGACCGCACCCGGCCCTCGCGGCCGGTGCTCCACCGCTGCAGGAAGTCACGGAAAGCTGTTTGCAGAGCCTTCACGTCTGGTGTCCCGATGCCGAGCCACACCGTGTGGTGATGCACTACCCTGCCCGATCAGCGACCCTCGCGGGGGATCAGTCGGCGACTGGGTGGCCGGGGTGGCTCATCTTGAGCCAACTGCCATTGTAGGTGTTTTCCGAGGGGTCGGAGCGCTAGCGGATACCGATCGTCTTGTGGCTCTGCAGGCTGAGTCGCCAGCGCGGGTGTGCGAGACAGTAAGCGATCGCCTGGCGGGTGTGCTCGACACGGCGCGGGGCGTCCATGGGCTGGAGCATGAAGTGGACGAAGTCGAGTCCCTCGAAGATCTCGGGCGGCGCATCGGGCTGGGGATAGACCAGCTTGAGTTCGTCGCCGCTGCGCTGAACCAGCTCGGTGCCCGCCTTGGGACTGACGCAGAGCCAGTCGATTCCGGCCGGCGCGGCGATCGTGCCGTTGGTTTCGACGGCGATCTCGAAGCCCTCCCCGTGCAGTGCCGCGATCAACTCGGCGTCAAGCTGCAGCAGGGGCTCGCCGCCGGTGCAAACCACGAACGGCTGGTGTCCCCCGGGCCAGTGGCTGGCGATCGCCGCGGCCAGTTCGGCGGCGCTGCGATAGTGGCCACCGGCGGTGCCGTCTGTGCCCACAAAGTCGGTATCGCAAAAGCGGCATGCCGCCTTGTCCCGGTCCTGCTCCCGACCGCTCCACAGGTTGCAGCCGGCGAAGCGGCAGAAGACCGCCGGACGCCCCGCCTGGGCGCCCTCGCCCTGCAGCGTGTAGAAGATTTCCTTGACCGCGTAACTCATCGCGCCGGGGCTAGATCGGCACTGCCGGATCGGCGTCGCCCAGGTTCAGGATCACGCCGCATCCCGGTGTCTCATAGAGATCGAGCCGTTCGAGTTGCGGCAACAGCGCGCCGGCGCGTACGCCGATCCAGCGTGCCAGGGAAGCGGTATCGGCGTCGGCGAGCTCGGCCTGCTCGTGCAGCGGACGATGGTCAAGGTCGCGGAATACCGGATCAAAGAGGCGTTTGACGTCACCGTAGTCGATGGTCCAGCCCAGCACCGCGTCGAGCGGCGCATGGAGGTGCAAGCGCAGCACGAAGGTATGGCCGTGGATGCGCCGGCGCGCGTCACCGGCAGGTGCACGCGCCAGCCGTACCGCGCTGTCGAGCCGGAACTCCTTCCAGATCCGATAGCCGGTACCGTCGAAATTGGCGCCGCACGAAGCCGTTTCGTAGACCCGCACCCAGCCCAGCCCCGGCACCTGCGGCTGCAGGCGCTCCCAGATCCAGGCGGCCAGCATCTCGCTGGTCGGATTCTCGAGTCCCGGCAGGTCGTTGAGGCAGGCATGATGCAGTTGTTGCGCGAGCGGCTGCCAGCAGGAGTCGAGCTGCCGGTGATCGCT
>JAHEMI010000002.1 GCA_024643785.1 Burkholderiaceae bacterium | reverse complement strand
AGCCTCCATGATTACCTTCCCCAGGTGACCTGCCCCCTGTAGCCGCGCCAGTCATGGATGGAAGTCGTGTTGCGATCGCGACGACGCGCGGCGAGAAGGTTTCAAGTAGCCGAAATCCGTCCGCCTTCGTGATCGGAGCCGACACGCAGTGAAGAATTCAGGCATTCGTCGGAATCTTGACAATTCGTCTGAATGTGCGCACAAAGTGATCGATGGAAAAGAACTACAGCACGAGTTCTCCCGACCGCGTTTGGGACTACGTCATCATCGGTTCGGGCATGGGGGGGATGGCCTGCGGAGCACTGCTCTCCAGGTTGGGTAAGCGCGTTCTACTGCTGGAGCAACATTACGTTCCCGGCGGCTTCACACAAACCTTCAAACGCAGGCGTTGGGTCTGGGATGTCGGCGTGCATGCGGTCGGTGAGGTCTCGGAGAAGGCGGTTGTCGGGCGGGTGATGCACAAGCTCACGAACGGCAAGCTGGAGTGGGAGCCGCTGTCCACCGTTTACGACGAGTTCTACTTCCCGGATGACTTCAGGATCGGATTCCCGAGCGACCGCTTGGCGGTAATGGACGCGCTGGGTGCGGCATTTCCGGCCGAACGCGGCGCCATCGCGCAGTACATGAGTCAAGTCGCGGAAATCTCGGAAGCTCTCCAGCCTTACTTCCTGTCGCGCATCTTCAGTGGGCCAATTTCACGAGCCACTGACCTGCTGCTTGCCAGGAAGGGCGAGCGGTTTCTCCGGCAACGTACTAGCGACAGCCTGCAACGCATTACCTCCAACGAGCGTTTGCGCACGGTGCTCGCGGCGCAGTGGGGGTACTACGGCACGCCCCCGAGCCGCTCATCGTGGGGTATCCACGCCGCCGCCGCCAAACACTTCTGGTATGGCGGTCACTATCCGCGTGGCGGCGCCAGATCCATCGCCGACAGCATGCTGGCAACCATCGCAGCCTCCGACGGATGGACGCGCATCCGGGCGGCGGTTGACAAGATCCTGGTGAAGTCCGACCGGGCCATCGGCGTGCGTCTGGATACGGGCGAAGAGATCCGCGCCAAGGCCGTCGTGAGCGCAGCGGGCGCACACACCACCGTGAGCAAGCTTCTGCCGGATCGCCAACGCAACGCGCAATGGGCGAAATCGATCGGCGAGTTGGCCTCCTCCCCCGCGTACGTCTGCCTCCACCTCGGATTCAAGGGCGACATCAGAAAGGCCGGGGCCGGAGCAGCCAACAAATGGTTCTATCGCACCTGGGACAACGAAGCGGCCTCCTGGAATTTCTCCAGGAATGAGGAGGCGCCCGTGCTCTATACGAGCTTTCCTTCGCTCAAGAATCCACAGCACGATCCCGGCCCGGATCAGCTGCACACCGGAGAAATCGTCACCTTCGTGCCCTACGGAGACTTCGCGCGATGGCGCGACGCGAGATGGATGAAGCGCGGGCAAGAGTACATGGACCTCAAGGAGAAACTCTCTGAGCAGCTCCTGGGCGCATTGCTCAAGCATATGCCGGATCTCGCTCCGATGGTCGCCTACACCGAATTGTCGACTCCCGTGTCCACGGAGCACTTTACGTGCGCCACTCGGGGCGCCATCTACGGCCTCGAATCAACCCCCGAGCGTTACAGCAACCCCTGGCTGCGGCCGCGCACACCCGTCAAGAATCTGTACATGGCAGGGGTTGATGTTGCCAGCTGTGGCGTGGTTGGGGCTTTTGTCGGAGGCCTGCTTTGCGCCACTTCGGCGGAGCCTATTGGAGCGATGGGGTTCTTGCGGGGCGTGTAGATGTGCCTCACATGGTTCATCGGTCGCGCCACCTGGGGCCACTCTGCAGCAGCGGGGGGGGTAGCCATGCATCCCGCGCCCCAGTACCGACCCCCGAAACAAAACAGGCCGGCAACTTTCGTCACCAGCCTGTTGGACTTCTTGGCTCCCCGACCAGGGCTCGAACCATTAGTTTCCACAATAAGTAACGCCGGAGTAAGTAGACGGACCCCCGGCCAGTGCGTAGTGTGTTCCCGAGGTTCTCGGTGAGCGAGCCCGAAGAGGCCGCCACAAATACCTGGAGGAAGACATGGCTCCTGGATTCGCCAATGGTTGGCACCGCAAAGCGACGGCACTTCTCGTGGCTACCCAGCTTGGTGGGTGCGTCCAAACGGGGATCATCGTGACATCGGACGTGCTTGCCGGCCTCGCGGACACAGCAGTTGTGACTCCAGAACTTAGATCAGGCGCGCCTTTCATTCCCGCGTACACGATTTCTGATTCCAACGTCAGTGTTCTCCGCACAGCGCGGAGATCAGTCGAACTTGGCGAAGTTTCTCGGGTTCGTACGAGCGGGGACTGCAGTCCATCTAACCTGCAAGGGAACAGTCCTCCGGTTGATTGCGCACCCGAGGATAAAGTAGTTTATTGCGGCACCGGAATTCACTCAGGAGCGGATGAGACCTTTACGCAATATTTTCAATCAGCCTTCAACCAAGAACTCGCTGCGTCCGAGCAACCGGCGAGTCCCGACAGGACAAAGGTCTCCATAGCCTTGAAGAAGATCGACGTCTACTGTTTTATCGGGAGTCACTCGTGGGAACTCGAGGTCATAGTCACGATTGGCGACCGCGCCCCATACACCGTCAAGACAGCTTATAGCTTTGAGGGAGCCTTTTCCGGCGCCCTTCGTTATCAGCGTGCCCGTCATGGGTTCGTGCCAGCCGTGCAGAAGACGATCTCGGAAATCATCAACCATCCAACGTTTCGCGCGGAGTACGGCATAGAGATGTGAGGAATGCCATTGCCGCAGTTTGGCGGCGGCGAACTGCGCACCCCCAAAACAAAACAGGCCGGCAACTTTCGTCACCAGCCTGTCGTTCTTCTTGGCTCCCGACCAAGGCTCGAACCTGGGACCTGCGGATTAACAGAAGAACAGAGAGTCTTTTCTATGGCCGCTAAGCAGAAGATTCCTAACGAGTTTTCTGCTGCACTCCGCATCCCCGGTGGGTCAGTTTTAAGTGCAATTCAACAGCCAGTGTCTGAGTCGGTGATCGATACCACTGCCTCATTCCCGACTTGCTTCACGCCGATGCGCCGCGTCTTGCCGCAGCCGCTGACCCAAGACGATAGCGCTCTCCGCGTATCCAGCGCCAGACGTCAATGGCATCTAGCAAAAGGCAAACGCCGAGCATAGTCAGCAGTGTCAGTGCGAAAGAGAATTGAAAAGGGGTGTCGTGGTACGAAATCTGGGGGCCGGCGATCTCAGTGGTAAATCGTAGAAACAAATACACCATCAATGGAATCCAGGGGATGAGGTGGGCTACCCCAAGAAAACGTGTCAAGCCGCGCTGGCTGATCATTATTGCCAGGAGCCACGGCGCAGATGCCAGATACGCTGTCAAACTGAAGCGGGCCAGCGGGTCGGGCCAGAACGCGGCGCTTGCAAGAAAAATGGCATTTAAGCCAAGCAACCAGTACTTCACCCATGTTTTCATCGATAGCCAGGATGTTGCGATGGCTCGCGCTGTTGAGAGATGCTCAGGCAAATGGTCATCTCCTGCCTGCGTCCTGTTGACCTTCCCCAACATTGCCGCCTGGAGTATGCCAAGAGCGCCGACCAGGGCAGCAACGAGCAACGAGGCAATGATGCCCTCGCTTGTGGTGATGAAAGTTTCAGTCCCGACCAGTACTATGGTAAGCGAGACCCAGAGCAGGTCGCCCGTGGTGAAATAATAGATTTCGGCGGGACGCGGCTGACGACGTTGCGATGCCCAGACAAGATGTCCACCGTTGAACAGCAACACGACGCCAACAAACAAAATTGCAAGAGATGATGGTGCGCCAAGCAGTCGGGCGGTTGCCTCCGGATGTAATAGGAAGATCGCACCGAAAACGAGGCATGAGGCAGCATTTAGCCGAAGAACGATCCTGAGGATGTGCATTTCCTGACCTTCAATGTTGTAAACTTAGATGACAAGAAGTCTGCACAAGGATTTTACATATGTCAACCAAGTTTACAAGATCTTCACCATTACCCGCTACAGTGCTTCCCCTTGGACAACTACTTGTCAATGCCCAGCAGTGGGTTCTTCTGAGCCTGTTGCACTTGATGGCGATCCGCGGTCAGACCGAGGTGAGCGCCGCGCACCTTGCATTCCTGGCAAACCTCGACTGTGGGGAAACGCATGCGTCATCCGTTGCCAGGCGCACAGGTGTTACTCGCCAGGCGGTCTATCGGACGACGCGCGAACTACAGGCACTGGGTATTCTTATCCTGGAGAATGATCCGACGAGACGAAATCAAAAACTGATCCGGATGACCCCAAAGGGGATGACGGTCATTGCTGATGCCAGGCAATGCCTTGCCGAGGTGGAAGGCGTTCTTAAAAGTAGGATCGGAGAGGATGACTTTTCCGATCTGATGGCCACTTTGCGCGACAACTGGGGGCCACCGCTGGGGCGGAACGTATAACGCATCTGTGAACCCGTCATACGGTGGCACGGCAGAAGTGCCCCCGGCAAATCGGACAGCGGGATAAGTGGAGTCTCCGCAACAATGGACCGAAGTGTCCGAAGGAGCAGAGAGCATGAGAAGACCTCATCGTAACCACACAGCGGAATTCAAGGCGAAGGTGGCTATCGCTGCCGTCAAGGGCGACCAGACGCTGGTGGCACTGGCTGCGCGCTTTGATGGGCCACTCTGGGGCACCCGCGGGTAGCCCCAACCGCCCCCCAATACCGACCCTCAAAACAAAACAGGCCGGCAACTTTCGTTACCAGCCTGTCGCTTTTCTTGGCTCCCCGACCAGGGCTCGAACCTGGGACCTGCGGATTAACAGTCCGTCGCTCTACCAGCTGAGCTATCGGGGAATACAGCCCTCAATAATAACGTGGGTCGCCCCCGCGCTGCAAATCAGCTTTGTTCAGTCAGCCCGCCATCACCGCTGCCATCGCTTTGGCCACGGTGTCGAGGTTGCCCTTGTTGAGCGAGGCAACGCAGATCCGACCCGAACTCACCGCGTAGACGCCGAATTCGGTGCGCAGACGCTCGACCTGGGCGGCACTCAGCCCTGAATACGAGAACATCCCGCGCTGGCGCACGACGTAGTCGAGATCAGAGGTCACGCCGGCGGCCTTGAGCCGCTCGACGAGCCCAGCCCGCATTTCCCGGATCCGGTCGCGCATTCCGGCAAGCTCTTCCTCCCACAACCCGCGCAGTTTGGGATCGGCGAGCACGGTTGCTACGATGGCTTCACCGTGCGTCGGAGGGGTCGAGTAGTTGGTCCGAATGACGCGTTTGACCTGGCTGACCACCCGGGCAGTCTCGTCCTTGTCGCTGGTGATGATCGACAGCGCACCGACCCGTTCGCCGTAGAGCGAGAACGATTTGGAAAACGAACTGGCCACGAAGAAGTTCATTCCCGAGGCGGCAAAGGCGCGCACCGCAACTGCGTCGTCCTCGATGCCGTCACCGAAGCCCTGGTAGGCGATGTCAAGGAAGGGGACAGCGCCAGATTTCTTCAGGGCTGCCACTACCTGTTGCCACTGTTCCGGCTGGATATCGACCCCGGTCGGGTTGTGGCAGCAGGCGTGCAGCAGCGCGACCGAGCCGGCGGGGAGGGCGGCGAGCGCGGCAATCATCTCGTCGAAACGCACTCCCTTGGTATCGGCGTTGTAGTAGGGGTAGGTCTGGACCTTGAATCCGGCGGCTTCGAAGAGCGCCCGATGGTTCTCCCAACTCGGGTCGCTGATCCACAGGCCGGCCTGCGGATTGATGCGCCGCAGGAAATCGGCGCCCACTTTTAGTGCTCCAGTGCCTCCCAGGGCCCCGAAAGTTGCGACCCGGCCGCCGCTCAGCAGCGGTGAATCGGCACCAAAGAGCATTTCCTGCACCGCGCGGTTGTAGGCCGCGATGCCTTCAATCGGCAGGTAGCCGCGCGGCAGCGCAGCTTCGATCCGCTGCTTCTCAGCTTCACGCACTGCAGCGAGGAGAGGAACCTTACCCGCCTCATTGGTATAAACACCTGCCCCGAGATTGACCTTGTTGGGACGCGTGTCGAGGTTGTACGCCTCGGTGAGGCCCATGATCGGATCGCGCGGCGCCAGTTCGACGGTCGCGAAGATGGAGGTTTGCATCGCTTAGCCTAAGTAGTTGATATGTGGGTAAAAATGCCGGTTTTTCTGAGATTCCGTGCACAATATTTGTGCAGACCACTAGCTTTTTGCTGGCGCCGCGGCGATAATGCGCGATTGGCCGAAAAACAGTTGTGGACTAGTGCAACCCTTCGGCTGGCGTATTT
This sequence comes from Burkholderiaceae bacterium, assembly GCA_024643785.1. Taxonomy (GTDB): domain Bacteria; phylum Pseudomonadota; class Gammaproteobacteria; order Burkholderiales; family Burkholderiaceae_E; genus JAGXFR01. The sequence continues at coordinate 56,630 of JAHEMI010000002.1, read as the reverse complement.
TGCTGCGGCGCAACGAATACACCATTAAATCAAGTAAATATTAGCACGGGCCACCCCCTCCAGATGACCAAGACGGCAAGCGACGGCCAAAGGTTCGTGAGCTTCGAAGGCAGCCCCTTCCAGCTCCATGAACCGTTCAGCCCCGCCGGCGACCAGCCGGAGGCGATCGCGCAGCTGTGCGCGGGGCTTGCCGACGGCCTGAGTTACCAGACCTTGCTGGGTGTGACCGGTTCGGGCAAGACCTTCACGATGGCGCAGGTCATCGCGCGCACCGGCCGTCCGGCTCTCGTCCTGGCGCCCAACAAGACCCTGGCTGCCCAGCTCTATGCGGAGATGCGCGAGTTCTTCCCGAATAACGCGGTCGAATATTTCGTCTCCTATTACGACTACTACCAGCCCGAAGCCTACGTGGCGCAGCGCGACCTCTACATCGAGAAAGACTCGTCGATCAACGAGCACATCGAACAGCTGCGCCTCTCGGCGACCAAATCGCTGCTCGAGCGGCGCGACACCATAATCGTCGCCAGCGTCTCGTGCATCTACGGTATCGGCAATCCGCAGGACTATCACGCGATGGTCCTGACGCTGCGCGTGCGCGACCGCATTGACCGGCGCACGCTGCTGCAGCGCCTGGTGGCGATGCAGTACCAGCGCAACGAGACCGAGTTCACCCGCGGCACGTTTCGTGCCCGGGGCGAGACCATCGACGTCTTCCCGGCAGAACACGCGGAGTTGGCGTTGCGCATCGAACTGTTCGACGACGAAATTGAGAGCCTGCAGCTCTTCGATCCGCTGACCGGCCGGGTGCGCCAGAAAATTCCCCGTTTCACGGTCTATCCCTCGTCTCACTACGTGACCCCGCGGGCGACCGTGCTGCGGGCGATAGAGGACATCAAGGTCGAGTTGCGCGACCAGATCGCGTTGTTCCAGCGCGAGGGCAAGCTGGTCGAGGCGCAGCGCATCGAACAGCGCACCAGGCTCGACATCGAGATGCTCCACGAGGTCGGTTTCTGCAAGGGCATCGAGAACTATTCGCGCCACCTGGTTGGCGGCAAGGCGGGCGATCCGCCGGCAACGCTGATCGATTACCTGCCCTCCGACGCGCTGATGATCGTCGACGAGAGCCACGTCACGGTGGGCCAGCTGGGCGGCATGTTCCGGGGCGACCGGTCGCGCAAGCAGACGCTGGTCGACTATGGCTTCAGGCTCCCTTCGGCCCTCGACAACCGGCCGCTGCGTTTCGAGGAATTCGAGGCTCGGGTCGGGCAGTGCGTATTTGTTTCGGCGACCCCGGGGCCATACGAGATGGAGCGTTCCGGCCAGGTGGTCGAGCAACTGGTGCGCCCGACCGGACTGGTCGATCCGGCGCTCGAGGTGCGGCCGGCGACGAGTCAGGTCGACGATCTGCTCAGTGAGATCGGCGAGCGGGTGAGCCGTGGTGACCGGGTGCTGGTGACGACGCTCACCAAGCGCATGGCCGAAGACCTGACCGAGTTCCTCTCCGAGCACGGGGTCAAGGTCCGTTACCTGCATGCCGATGTGGATACCGTCGAGCGCGTCGAGATCATCCGCGACCTGCGGCTCGGCGTCTTCGACGTGCTGGTGGGAATCAACCTGCTGCGCGAGGGACTGGATTTGCCCGAAGTCTCGCTGGTGGCGATTCTCGATGCCGACAAGGAAGGTTTCCTGCGCTCCACCCGCAGCCTGATCCAGACGATCGGGCGGGCCGCCCGGCATCTCCAGGGCAGCGCGATCCTCTACGGCGACCGGATCACCGATTCGATGAGCCGGGCAATCGAGGAGACCGAGCGCCGGCGCAACCGCCAGGTGGCCTTCAACGCCAGCAACGGAATCGTGCCCCGCGGGGTGCGCCGCCAGGTGCGCGAACTGATCGACGGGATCGGCGGCGAGAGCCAGGCCGCTGCCCAGGCGCTCCGGGTTGCCGACGTCGAGTCGCGCTATAGCGCGCTGGGCGAGAAGGGCGTGGCGCGTGAAATCAAGCGGCTCGAGAAAGAGATGCTCGAGCATGCGAGGAACCTGGAATTTGAACGGGCGGCCAAGGTCCGCGACGAGCTTGCAGTTTTGAAGGAAAGGGTTTTTGGAGCAACCGGGGGGTCCAGTGAACTCACGCTTGCGACCGGACGGGCTGCCTAGGGGCAGAACGGGCGGGGGACTAGACAGAACTTGAAATGGATATTGAAATGGGAAGAAGAGAACCGATATCGTTCGCCATGAACACTAGAGTGCTATTCGTCTGCACCGGAAACATCTGCCGTTCGCCGATGGCGGAGGGGGTATTCCGGGCCCTGGCGCGTCAGGCCGGGCTGGAGTCGGCCGTCCAGGTTGGCTCGGTCGGAACGCACGCATTTCACGTTGGCGAGGCGCCGGATCCCCGTGCCCAGGCGGCAGCGGCGCGGCGCGGCTACGAGATCTCCGGCCTGCAGGCCAGCCGGGTCAAGGAAAAGGATTTCGATGAGTTCGACCTGATCCTGGCCATGGACTGGGACAACCTGTCGCTGCTCCAGCAGATGGCGCCAAAGCACTTGCGGCACAAGTTGCAGCTGCTGATGCGCTTCGCTACCGACCACGAGTCGGCCACGATCCCCGATCCGTACTACGGCAATGCGCAGGGGTTTGAACAGACTCTCGACTACATCGAAGACGCCTGCAACGGGCTGATCGAGGTCGTGAAGCGGCGTTCTACCCAGTACGCAGCCGCCTGAAGCCGTGCCGAGCAGCGCCGCGCCAGGCTAGTTTGACCGGGTCGCACGGGTGACCCGGAAGTGGGCGGTGAGAGGGGCCTTTTTTTTGGGCTAGCGGTTTTCCGCAAAATACTGCGCCACCATGTAAAAAACCATTTGCCGGAAATGGTTTCTATACTAAAATGGTCGGAAAATATATACTTGACCGAAATGGTTGGGTATTCCTGACCCGTCGCAACGAAACTTGCTGGAGATTAGCCATGAGATTGACGACCAAGGGCCGATTCGCAGTTACCGCCATGATCGATCTGGCCATGCGTGAACATCTTGGCCCGGTTACGCTGGCCGGGATTGCAGAACGTCAGGATATCTCGTTGTCCTACCTGGAACAACTGTTCGGCAAGTTGCGCCGCAACGCGATCGTCGAAAGTACCCGAGGCCCGGGCGGCGGCTACTCACTGGCTCGCAAGATGAGCGAGATTTCAGCGGCTGACATCGTGTTTGCGGTTGACGAGCCCCTTGACGCCACCCGCTGTCGCGGCAAGTCCAACTGCACCGAGTCTGGCCCGTGCATGACCCACGAGCTGTGGATGACGCTCAACCAGAAGATGGTCGAGTACCTGCAGTCGGTGAAGCTCTCGGCACTGGTCGAGTCGCAAAAGGGCGACGAAGGCAAGAAGTCCCGCAAGCTTTCGGTGCTCAAGGAGCATCGGGCGGCGCTGGAATTCCCGACCTCGACCCTGCAGAAGATCAAGATCGACCAGGGCCATCTCAGCACGGTTTGAGGACTGCATCAATGAAACTGCCGATCTACCTCGACAATGCCGCCACGACCCCGGTCGATCCGCGCGTTGTCGAGAAGATGGTGCCCTACCTGAATGTCGAGTTTGGCAACCCGGCTTCGCGCAGTCACTCCTACGGTTGGACTGCCGAACACGCGGTCGAGGAAGCGCGCGGCCAAGTTGCCGCGCTGCTCAACTGCGATCCCCGCGAAATTGTCTGGACCTCAGGGGCGACGGAATCGTCGAACCTCGCCATCAAGGGCGCGGCGCACTTTTATCGTGAGCGCGGCCAGCACCTGATCACGGTCAGGACGGAGCACAAGGCGACCCTGGACACGATGCGCGAGCTCGAGCGCCAGGGCTTCTCGGTGACCTACCTCGAAGTTCAGGAAGATGGCCTGATCGACCCGGTGGCGTTCGAGGCGGCGTTGCGCCCGGACACGATCCTGGTGTCGATGATGATGGTCAACAACGAGATCGGCGTGATCCAGGACGTCGCCCGTTTCGGCGAGTTGCTGCGCTCGCGCGGCATCATTTTCCACGTCGACGCAGCCCAGGCCACCGGCAAGATGCCGATCGACCTGCAGGCGCTCAAGATCGACCTGATGTCGGTCTCGGCCCACAAGACATATGGCCCCAAGGGCGTCGGCGCCCTGTACGTGCGGCGCAAGCCGCGGGTGCGGATCGAAGCCCAGATTCACGGCGGTGGCCACGAGCGCGGCATGCGTTCCGGAACCCTGCCCACCCACCAGATCGTCGGCATGGGCGAGGCCTACCGGTTGGCGCGCGAAGAAATGGCGACCGAGAACGAGCGCATCCGGATGTTGCGCGACCGGCTCTGGCGCGGGCTCAGCGAGATGGAAGAGGTCTATCTCAATGGCGACGTCGAACGGCGCATTCCGCACAACCTCAACGTCAGCTTCAACTATGTCGAGGGCGAGTCGCTGATCATGGCGATCAAGGACATCGCGGTCTCGAGTGGTTCCGCCTGCACGTCAGCGAGCCTTGAGCCGTCTTACGTGTTGCGGGCACTGGGGCGCAGCGACGAGTTGGCGCACAGCTCGATTCGCTTCTCGCTCGGGCGCTTCACCACCGAGGAAGAAGTCGATTTCGCGATCGCGACGCTCCGCCAGAAGGTCGGCAAGCTGCGCGAGATGTCGCCCCTGTGGGAAATGGCGCAGGAAGGAATTGATCTGGACACCGTCCAGTGGGCTGCCCACTGAGCGCGGCCGGGACTACTAGGGAATTGGGAAACAGACATGGCCTATAGCGAAAAAGTCATCGACCACTACGAGAATCCGCGCAATGTCGGCGCCTTCGACAAGTCCGATCCCCAGGTCGGGACCGGCATGGTCGGAGCCCCGGCCTGTGGCGACGTGATGAAGCTGCAGATCAAGGTCAACGAGGCCGGCATCATCGAGGACGCCAAGTTCAAGACCTACGGCTGTGGCTCAGCGATCGCCTCTTCGTCGCTGGTCACCTCCTGGGTCAAGGGCCGTTCGCTCGATGACGCGGCCGCGATCCGCAATACCGACATTGCCGAGGAGCTGGCACTGCCGCCGGTGAAGATCCACTGCTCGATCCTCGCCGAGGACGCAATCAAGGCGGCTGTCGCTGACTACCGCAAGAAGCATGGCAGCACGCAAGTGCCGGCCGAGTCGGATCAGGCAGCTTGAGCACGGAGCAACGTGAAATGGCAGTGACTCTCACAGAAGCCGCCGCATCCCGGGTCAACCGCTTCATGGAGAAGCGCGGCTCCGGCATTGGGGTGCGGCTGGGCGTCAAGACCACGGGATGTTCGGGGCTGGCCTACAAGATCGAATTCGTTGACGGCGCCAATCCCGAGGACATCGAGTTCGTCAGCCACGGGGTGCGCCTGCTGGTCGATCCCAAGAGCCTGCCCTACCTCGATGGCACCGAACTGGATTTCGTGCGCGAGGGTTTGAGCGAGGGTTTCCAGTTCAATAACCCCAACGTCAAGAGCGAGTGCGGCTGTGGGGAGTCGTTCACGATCTAGAATCTCGGCTTGGCGCCGGGTCGAGCTGGGTGGCTCGGGAAGGCGGCATGAAGCCGCCTTTTTCTTTTGGGTCGCAACGACCGTATGAATGCGCTGAAGAAAAACCACTTCGAACTATTCTCGCTCAAGCCCGTCTTCGCGCTCGAGCGCAGCCAGCTTGACGAAGTCTATCGGCGCGTCATGACGGCGGTCCATCCGGACCGCTACACCGGCACCAGCGCGGCCGAGCAGCGCCTGGCGCAGCAACTCTCGGCCCAAGCCAACGAGGCTTATCGCACCCTGGCCGAACCGGTCGCGCGCGGTCGCTACCTGTGTGAAATCAACGGTGTCGATCCCCAGATCGAGTCCAATACCGCGATGCCGGCGGACTTCCTGATGCGCCAGCTCGAATGGCGCGAGCGGCTCGAGGAAGCAACCCAGGCGCGCGATCGCAGCGCGCTCGAGGAGTTGGGCGCAGAACTGGCTGGCCTGCGCGATGAGATCACGACCAAGCTCGCTCATGCGCTCGATGCCGAGCACGATTACCATGGCGCTGCCGACCTGGTCAGGCAGCTTCTTTTCGTCGACCGTTTCGCCACCGAACTGGAACGCGCCGACGAATCAATCGCCGCACTGGCGTAAACCACCAAGACATGGCACTTCTGCAGATCTCAGAACCGGGCCAGGCTCCCGACCCGCACCAGCACCGGCTGGCGGCGGGGATCGACCTCGGCACCACCAATTCGCTGGTGGCAACCGTACGCTCCGGGGCCAGCGAGGTGATCGAGGACGAGCGCGGGCGGGCCCTGCTGCCGTCGGTGGTGCGTTATTGCCCGGATGGCACGGTGGCGGTGGGCGCAGACGCCCTGGCGCAAGCCAGTACCGATCCGACCAACACGGTAGTTTCGGTCAAGCGCCTGATGGGACGGGGCATCAACGACGTTCAGATCGACCGCGCCGCCTACGGGCTGGTCGATGCGCCCGGAATGGTGCGCCTGCGCACCCGTGCCGGCGACAAGAGCCCGGTCGAGGTGTCGGCAGACATTCTCCGGACGCTGCGCCAGCGCGCCGAAGCGGCGCTTGGCGGCGAACTCAACGGGGTCGTGATCACGGTCCCGGCCTATTTCGACGATGCCCAACGCCAGGCCACCCGCGATGCCGGCCGGCTTGCCGGACTCGAAGTCTTGCGCCTGCTCAACGAACCGACCGCCGCCGCACTGGCCTACGGGCTCGACAATGCCGCCGAGGGGATCTACGCGGTCTACGACCTGGGCGGTGGCACCTTTGACGTTTCGATCCTGCGCCTCACCAAGGGGGTCTTCGAAGTGGTCGCAACAGGCGGTGACAGCGCGCTTGGCGGTGACGATTTCGATCGGCGCATAGTTGAATGGGCGTTGCGCGAAACGGGCTCGAGCGGTGCCAACGTCGAGCCTGGCGACTGGCATGAATCGGGCGACTGGCGGGCCTTGCTGATCGAAGCCCGGCGTGCCAAGGAGGTGCTGTCGCGCGAACCGATGACGACCTTCTCGGTGCAACTTTCCGGAGCCACGCGGGTGCGCCTGCCCCTCACTGCGGAACGGTTCGAGGAACTGACTGCCGACCTGCTGGCCCGGACCATCAACGCCACCCGCCAGGCCTTGCGCGATGCGCGGCTGCGCGTCGACGAAGTCAAGGGAGTGGTGCTGGTTGGCGGGTCGACGCGGATGCCGCAGGTGCGCCGTGCCGTCGCCGGGTTCTTCGGCAAGGAGCCGCTCAGCGGCATCGATCCCGATCAGGTGGTGGCCCTTGGCGCCGCCACCCAGGCAAACCTGCTGGCCGGCAACCGCTCGGCCGGCGACGACTGGCTGCTGCTCGACGTGATTCCGCTCTCGCTAGGCATCGAGACCATGGGCGGTCTGGTCGAGCGCATTGTCTATCGCAACGCCGCGATCCCGGTCTCGCGGGCCCAGGAGTTCACCACCTTCAAGGACGGCCAGACGGCGCTGGCGCTGCACGTCGTCCAGGGCGAGCGCGACCTGGTCGAGGATTGCCGTTCGCTGGCGCGCTTCGAACTGCGCGGGATTCCGAAGATGGGCGCCGGCGCGGCGCGCATCAGGGTGACCTTCCAGGTCGATGCCGACGGCCTGCTGTCGGTCACCGCTGCTGAACTCTCGAGCGGGGTGGCGGCGAGCGTGGCGGTCAAGCCCTCGTACGGCCTGAGCGACGAGGAGATCGGCGCGATGCTGCAGAGCGCGCACGACTCGGCCGGCACCGATGCCCAGGCGCGCGCCTTGCGCGAGCAACAGGTCGAGGCCGAGCGCCTGCTCGAGGCCACCAACGCTGCCCTGGCCGAGGACGGCGCGCTGCTGGGCGCCGACGAGCGCACCCGCATCGACCAGTTACTGGTCAAGCTTGCGCAGGCCCGCGGCGGCGCCGACGCGCAGGCGATTCGCCAGGCGATCAGCACGCTGTCGATCGGCACCGAAGGATTCGCCGCGCGCCGGATGGATCGCGCCGTGGCCCGGGCACTCGCCGGGCACGGCATCAACGAGATCGGGAGCTGAGCATGCCGCGAATTCTCGTCTTGCCGCACGAGAGCCTGTGCCCCCAGGGGGCCGAGTTCGAGGTCGAACCCGGCGCTGGCCTGTGCCGCGAACTGCTCGATCACGGCATCGAGATCGAACATGCCTGCGAGATGTCGTGCGCCTGTACCACCTGTCACGTCATCGTCCGTGAGGGCTTCGACAAGCTGGCCGAGTCGCAGGAGAAGGAAGACGACCTGCTCGATCGGGCCTGGGGCCTGACGATGCTCTCGCGACTCTCGTGCCAGGTCGAAGTGGGTGAGGACGATCTGGTGATCGAACTCCCCAAGTACACCATCAACCTCGAACGCGAGTAACGCGCCGCCCGCCGGGACCCGGCAGCAGAGGAGGAAAGAATATGAACTGGACCGATAGCCTTGACGTCGCGATTGCGCTCTCCGAGGCTCACCCGGAAGCCGATCCACGCACCCTGGTGTTCACCGATCTGCACAACATGGTGCTGGCGCTGCCCGGTTTTACCGGCGACCCGAAGCGCTCGGGCGAGCGCATCCTGGAAGCGATCCAGCAGGCCTGGATCGACGAGCTCGACTGAGCTTGCGGCTGCGCCGCCGGAGCGGCGCCGGCGCGCGCGGGCTCAGTCTTCGCGCTTGAGCGCCGGGAAGAGGATCACGTCGCGAATGTTGGCGCTGTCGGTGAGCAGCATCACCAGTCGGTCGATACCGATCCCGCAGCCCCCCGTCGGTGGCAAACCGTATTCGAGCGCGCGGATGAAGTCGGCGTCGTAGTACATCGCCTCTTCGTCGCCGGCCTCCTTGGCCGCAACCTGCTCCAGGAAGCGCGCCGCCTGGTCCTCGGCGTCGTTGAGCTCCGAGAAACCGTTGGCCATCTCGCGCCCGGTAATGAACAGTTCAAAGCGCTCGGTTATGCCCGGGCGCTCATCGGACTCGCGCGCCAGCGGCGACACCTCGATCGGATAGTCGATGATGAAGGTCGGCTGGATCAGCTTCGACTCTGCGGTTTCCTCGAAGAGCGCCAGCTGCAGCGCGCCCAGCCCGGCAGCGCGCAATTGCGGCTGCGCGGTGTCGACCCCCAGGCGCTGCAATTCGGCGCGCAGGAAGGCGGTGTCCTCGAGCTGTGCCGTGCTGTAGCCCGGCGCGTACTTGGCGATGGCCTCGGTGATCGTCAGCCGGTCGAACGGCTTGCCCAGGTCGATCATCTCACCCTGATAGGGCATCGCCGTTGCCCCGGTCGCGGCAATCGCTGCGTCGCGGATCAGTTCCTCGGTGAAGTCCATCAGCCACCGGTAGTCGGTGTAGGCGGCGTAGAACTCCATCATCGTGAATTCGGGGTTGTGGCGCTGGCTGATGCCCTCGTTGCGGAAATTGCGGTTGACCTCGAACACCCGCTCGAAGCCGCCGACCACCAGTCGCTTCAGGAACAGTTCCGGAGCGATACGCAGGAACATTTCCTGGTCGAGTGCGTTGTGGTGGGTCACGAACGGCCGCGCGATCGCACCGCCGGGGATCATGTGCAGCATCGGCGTCTCGACCTCGAGGAAGCCGTTGGAGAGCATGAACGAGCGGATCGCGTGGATGATCGCGCTGCGCCGCACGAAGGTGTCGCGGGCGGCCGCGTTGACCATCAGGTCGACGTAGCGCTGGCGATAGCGCACTTCCTGGTCGACCAACCCGTGGAACTTGTCGGGCAGCGGACGCAGCGACTTGGAGAGCAGGCGCACCCGCGAGCAGCGCACCGAAAGCTCGCCCTTCATGGTCTTGAACAGGGTGCCTTCGGCGGCGATGATGTCGCCGAGGTCCCAGTGCTTGAAGGCCTCGTGGGCTTCGGCGCCGATGCCCTCGTCGTTGAGCCAGAGCTGGATCCGGCCGGTGCCATCCTGGATGGTGGCGAAGCTCGCCTTGCCCTGGACCCGCTTGAGCATCATGCGCCCCGCCAGCGACACCGGCACTTCCTCGGCCGCCAGTTCCTCGCGCGACTTGAAACCGAAATGCTCGGTCAGCGTCCCGGCCCGGTGTTCGGGGCGGTAGTCGTTGGGAAAAGCGACCCCGGCGGCGCGAATTTGGGCCAGTTTGGCGCGGCGCTCGGCAATGATCTGGTTATCGTCGCTGGGCGCCGGATTCGGCGTGGCAGGCAGGCTTTCGTTGTTCACTGGGTCACCGCGGTTTGATGATTTCTGGGATCGGGCAGGGCGCTCACAGGCCATGCTTGAGACTGGCCCCGATGAAGATATCGAGGTCGCCGTCGAGCACGGCCTTGGTGTTGCTGGTCTCGACGTTGGTGCGCAGGTCCTTGATGCGGGAATTGTCCAGCACGTAGGAGCGGATCTGGTGGCCCCAGCCGATGTCGCTCTTGCCGGCCTCGATCTTGTCCTGCTCGGCCTGGCGCTTGCGCTGCTCGAGCTCGTAGAGCCGCGCCTTGAGCATCTTCATCGCCTCGTCGCGGTTGCGGTGCTGCGAGCGATCGTTCTGGCACTGGACCACGGTCCCGGTCGGGTTGTGCGTGATCCGGACCGCCGAGGAGGTCTTGTTGACGTGCTGGCCGCCGGCGCCGGATGCCCGGTAGGTGTCGATGCGCAAGTCGGCGGGATTGATCTCGATCTCGATCGAGTCGTCGATCTCGGGATAGACGAACACCGAGGCAAACGAGGTATGGCGCCCGCCGCTCGAATCGAACGGCGACTTGCGCACCAGGCGGTGGACCCCGGTCTCGGTGCGCAGATGACCGTAGGCGTATTCGCCGGTGACCCGGATCGTGGCGCCCTTGATCCCGGCGACGTCGCCTTCGGACTCTTCGAGCACCTCAACCTGGAAGTCCTTGCGTTCGCAGTAGCGCAGGTACTGGCGCAACAGCATCGCCGCCCAGTCCTGGGCTTCGGTGCCGCCCGCGCCCGCCTGGATCTCCAGGAAGCAGGGGTTCGGATCCGCGGGATTGGAGAACATCCGCCGGAATTCGAGGCCCTCGACATCGGTGCTGACCGCGTCCATGTCGGTCTCGAGCGAGAGCAGCGTCTCGTCGTCGTCTTCCGTGCTGGCCATTTCGAACAGTTCGCTGGCGTCGCGCAGCGTCGAGCCGAGTCCGGACAGCGACTCGACGACCGATTCAAGTGATTTCTTCTCGCGTCCCAGTTCCTGGGCGCGCTGCGGATCGTCCCAGACGTTGGGCGATTCCAGCAGGCTGTTTACTACTTCGAGGCGATTCTTGCGGTTCTCGAAGTCAAAGATACCCCCTGAGAGCAGCAACACGCTCTCCGAGGTCCGCGATTCGCGTCTCGATCTGGTTCAGGCGCTCGGCTTCCATTGGTTTGCACCGGTTTTGGTAAACCCCACATTATAAGCGAGCGATCGGCTGCAAAACCGTGCCGGCGGCCAATTACGAGGGTGCGACGGCCTCGACCAGCCACTGGATCGTCGCGCGGCCCTGGTATTCGTTGCGTCCGATCCGGTAGGCGATTTCCGCTGACTCGGGCAGCGGGTCGACGCGCTGGAAGGCGATCGCATCCACCCGTCGGCCGGCGAAACGCAAGTCGAGTTTCAGGTGGGCCCCGCCGACCACCCGCTGGCCAAGCACTTCGACCCGGTCGCAGAACAGCGGTTCGGGAAAGCCCTGGCCCCAGATCTGCTCGGCCAGGGTGTCGGCCAGGGCGAGATCGACGGTGGCATCGGCGAGCGAGCCGTCGGTCAGCAGTTCTCGCTCGAAAGCGGCGCGGTCGGCCATCTCGGCGATCGCCTGTTCGAGCACCTGTTCAAAGCGCTCGCGCTCGGCGGCGCGGATCGTCAGTCCGGCGGCCATCGCATGCCCGCCGTAGCGCACCAGCAGCCCGGGAGCAATGGTGCTGACCCGCTCGAGCACATCGCGCAGGTGCACGCCCGGGATCGAGCGTCCGGAGCCGCGCAGCATCGTCGGTTCGGCGCTGGCCGGCGCCAGCGCAAAAGCGGGCCGATGGAGCCGCTCCTTGAGGCGTCCGGCGACCAGCCCCACCAGGCCTTCGTGCCAATTTGGCCGGTGCGCGACGACGCACAGCCGCGCCGGGTCAAAGTCCCCGATCTCGTCGAGCGCCTGTTCGCGCATCGATTGCTCGATGCCGCGCCGTTGGCGGTTGATGCCGTCGAGTTCGGCGGCGAGCAGGGCAGCGGCGTCGGGGTCGTCGCTGAGCAGGCATTCGATGCCCAGTGAAATGTCCTGCAGGCGCCCCGCGGCGTTGACCCGCGGGCCGAGCGCAAAGCCCAGGTCGGTGCTGCCGGTACGGTATTCGTCGCGCCCGGCGACCCGCAGCAGCGCGCGGATGCCGGCGTTGGCGCGCCCTGCGCGGATCCGGCGCAGGCCAGCGGCGACCAGCAGCCGATTGTTGCGATCGAGTCGCACAACGTCGGCGACGGTGCCCAGCGCCACCAGGTCGAGCAGTTGCCCGAGCGGCGGTTCGGCGCCCGGGAAGGCGTTGCGCGCGCGCATTTCAGCGCGCAGCGCCAGCAGGGTGTAGAACATCACTCCGGCGCCGCACAGGTTCTTGCTCGGGAACGCGCAGCCCCGCTGGTTCGGGTTGACGATTGCCGCCGCCGCGGGCAGTTCCTCTCCGGGCAGGTGGTGGTCGGTGACGATTACCCGCATCCCGGCGGCGTTGGCGTGGGCCACCCCCGCGACGCTGGTGATGCCATTGTCGACGGTAATCAGCCAGTCCGGGCGTCCCAGCCGCGGGTGGTTGGTGGCCAGATCGACGATTGCCTCACTCAGTCCGTAACCGTGCTCGAAGCGGTTGGGTACCAGGTAGTCGACCGTGGCGCCCATCATCCTCAGCCCGCGCACGGCCACCGCACAGGCGGTCGCGCCATCGCAGTCGTAGTCGCCGATGACACACAGTCGCTCGCCGGCGGCAATCGCGTCGGCGAGCAGTGCCGCTGCCCGGTCGGCTCCGAGCAGGGCGCCGGGCGGGTGCAGGGCGGCCAGGTCAAGGCCCAGTTGCGCAGGCGAGTCGATCCCCCGGGCCGCCAGCACGCGAGCCAGCACCGGGTCGAGGCCGGCGCTGAGCAATCGCGAAGCCGCCGCGGCCGGCACTTCGCGCCGCCGGAATAGCGCTTCAGTCATCGCGCCGTTCTCTCGCCGCCAGGCGGGCAGGGTCGAAGCGGCGCCAGAATTTCCAGCCGTCGGCGGGACTCCAGCCAAGCCTGACGATGCGCTCGCGTCCGGTCAGCACCAGTTCGAGTTGCTGCTTGCGCGGCGCCTGCTCCAGTGCCGGTGCCAGCGCGGCTGCCAGCGCGCCCCAGCCAGTGGTGATGCCGCGCCAATCGGCGCCGGCCGTGTCCTGGTCCCAGAGCGCGAACTCGAGCAACACCGGTTGGGCTTCGCCCAGCGCCGCGACCAGTTCCCCGTGCCCGGGATCAGTGGCACTTGCCGCCGGCGTCCACTCGCGCACCGGCACGCCGGCAGCCCGCGCCAGGCCGGCCACCAGCGGGGTCTGGGCGAGCGCCCGCGAAAACGGCGCGGCCGCGGTCGTGAGCCCGCTGCTGCGGCCCTCGATCCACAGGCTGTTGATCGGTTCCTCGCCGCGCGCCTCACGGGCGGCGTTGACCGGATGCTGGTGCCAGAGCATCTGGATTTCATCGTGCAGGCGGCGCCAGCGCCAGGTGTCGTCGCCTTCCGGCAGGTAGTCGGAAATGTCGCGGCCGCGCGCCAAGGCGCTCGACCACGCTGCAAGCTGCAGCGGCGTCTCGCAGCGCAGGCGCCAGCGGCCGATCGCCAGTTGTTCGAGCCTGACGCCACGGCCGGCGAAATGATCGTTGACGACCGCCAGCAGGTCTTCGGCTTCCTGGCCCTCGGGTGGCGTGGTGCCGGGTGACAGGATGATGTGGTCGCGTGCCAGCTGCAGGTGCACCGGCCGCACTATCCAGTCGTCGGCGGGCAGGGCGCGCTCTTCTTCGGTCCATCCCGAATAGGCGCCTACGCTTTCCGAGCGCGCGACGCCGAAGGTCTCGCGCAGCCAGGCCTCGTGGGCCATTTCGCGGGTCTCGCGGGCAGCAGTCGAACTTTCGCCGAGCCAGCGTGCGCGCGCCAGGGCGCCACGGAACAGTCCGGCGGCTGCCGGGTCGAGCCGGCCCTGGGCTTCATTTTCGACGTCGAGGGCCCCGACGCACAGCAGGATTGCGGTCACGGGACGATTCTATGGCAAACTCTGCCGCGACCCATGCAACTACCCTACGAACTCCTCATCGGCTTGCGCTACACCCGTCCCAGCCGCGGCGCGGGGCAGCGCAATCGCTTCATTTCCTTCATCTCGGCCCTGTCGGTTGCCGGGATCGCGCTGGGAGTGGCCGCGCTGATAGTGGTGCTTTCGGTCATGAACGGCTTCCAGAAGGAGGTGCGCGACCGGATGCTCTCGGTACTCTCGCATATCGAGGTTTTTGCCGGGCGGGCACCGCTGACCGACTGGCGCACCCTGGTCGTGGAGGCCAGGAAGAACCCGCGGGTGCTTGCCGGCGCCCCCTACGTGGCCGGGCAGGCGATGCTGACCCGCGATGAGACGGTGCGCGGCGTGATCGTGCGCGGCATCGACCCGGCGGTCGAGCCGACGGTGGCCGATTTCGCGGCCCACTTCGTGGCCGGATCGGCCGCGGCGCTGGTTCCTGGCGAGTACGGCGTGGCGATCGGCATCGAAATGGCCAACCAGCTGCTCATCGGAATGGGCGATCGCATCACGCTGATCGTGCCCCAGGGCAGCACTACCCCGGCCGGGCTGGTGCCCCGCCTGCGCCAGCTCCAGGTAGTGGGAATCTTCCAGGCCGGGCACTACGAGTACGACAGCTCGATGGTGCTGATGGACATCGAGGACGCGGCGCGACTGTTCCGGGTCGAGGGCGTGACCGGGGTGCGGCTGCGCACCAGCGACATGCTGGCGGCGCCGGCGATCGCCCGCGAGCTGGCCCGGACTCTGCCTGGCGACCTGATGATCCGGGACTGGTCGCAGGAGAACCGCAACTGGTTTGCCGCGGTCCAGATCGAGAAACGCATGATGTTCATCATCCTGACGCTGATCGTCGCGGTGGCGGCGTTCAACCTCGTCTCGATGCTGGTGATGACCGTCACCGACAAGCGCTCGGACATTGCAATCCTGCGCACCCTGGGCGCCAGTCCGGCGAGCGTGATGAAGGTATTCGTGGTCCAGGGGGCGTCGGTCGGCCTGCTCGGGACCTTCGCCGGCGTGGCGCTTGGCGTCGTGCTGGCGCTGAACGTCGGACCGGTGATGGCTGCGATTGAAACGACGTTCGGTTTCCAGGTCCTGCCCAAGGGCATCTACTTCATCAACCACCTGCCCAGCGACCTGCATCTCGACGACGTCACGTTGATCGGCGTGACCGCCTGTGTGCTGGCTTTCGCCGCGACGCTCTACCCGAGCTGGCGGGCATCGCGGGTCCGTCCGGCCGAGGCGCTGCGCTATGAATGACGCGCTTGCGCCCACCGTGCTGGCCTCTCAGGGCCTGTGCAAGACCTACGGCAGCGGACCCCTGGCCGTGACCGTGCTGCGCGGCGTCGATCTCAGCGTCGCCGCCGGGGAACGGGTAGCCGTCATCGGTGCCTCGGGTTCGGGCAAGAGCACCCTGCTGCACCTGCTCGGCGGACTTGATGATCCCAGTTCCGGTTCGGTGGAGTTGCTCGGCCGGCGGCTTGACCGGATGGATGAGGCGGAACGCGGCCAGGCGCGTAACCAGTCGCTGGGCTTCGTCTACCAGTTCCACCATCTGCTGCCCGAGTTCAGCGCGCTCGAGAACGTCGCGATGCCGCTCTACATCAGGCGCCAACCCAAGGCCCAGGCCGAAGCGAGCGCCAGCGAGATCCTGACCAGGGTCGGACTGGCGGCGCGGCTGCACCACTTGCCGGGGCAGCTGTCGGGCGGCGAGCGCCAGCGGGTGGCACTGGCCCGGGCCCTGGTTACGGAGCCGCGCTGTGTGCTCGCCGACGAGCCGACCGGGAATCTCGACCGCGCCAGCGCCCGCGAGGTGTTCGACCTGATGGATCAGCTCGCGGCCGAGACCGGTACCGCCTTCGTCATCGTCACCCATGACCATGAACTGGCCGAGCGCCTCGACCGGGTCTGCACGCTGCGCGACGGGGTGCTCGCCGACCTGGCCAGCTGAACGGGCGACGCGGTGCTGATCGACACCCATTGCCACCTCGAGGCGCCGGAATTCGCCGCCGATCGTGATGCCACCATCGCTACGTGTCGGGCCGGCGGGATTGCAGCCATCGTGGTGCCGGCAGTCGCGGTCGCGAACTTTGCTGCAGTACGCGAGCTGGCGCACGCGCACAGCGGGCTCGGCTACGCTCTGGGCATCCACCCCATGTATGTCGATGACGCCCAGGACGACGACCTGGTGCACCTGCGCCGGGCGCTCGAGGCGGCACGCGGTGATCCGCGGTTGGTGGCGGTCGGGGAAATCGGCCTCGACTATTTCGTGCCCGGCCTGGATCACGAGCGCCAGCGCCGCTTCCTCGAGGCGCAGCTGCGCCTGGCTGCCGAATTCGAGCTTCCGGTACTGCTGCACGCGCGACGTTCCCAGGACCATCTGTTGCGCGAACTGCGCCGGATTCGCGTCTCCGGGGGCATCGCCCACGCCTTCAATGGCAGCCGGCAGCAGGCCGGCATCTTTCTCGACCTCGGCTTCGCGCTTGGTTTCGGCGGGGCAATGACCTTTGATCGGGCCACCCGGATTCGCGCGTTGGCCGCGGAGCTCCCGCCCGAAGCCCACGTGCTCGAGACCGACGCTCCCGACATGGCACCAGCGTGGTTGCCGAGCGGCTCCCGCAACAGTCCGGCAGAACTGCCGGCTATCGCCGCGGCGTTTGCGAATTTGCGCGGTGTCCCGGTGGCCGATGCGATTGCCGCGACCGGCGCCAACGCGCTGCGCGTCTTGCCGCGCCTGCGCGAACTGGTGCCGGGCGAGCTGGCCTAGTTGTTCCGGTAATCGAACTGGGCCACCGCCGGGGTGGTGGCGCCCGGCGCCAGGACCTCGACGCTGATCCGGTACTTCACGTTGTCGGCAAGCGGCACGTAGCCACCGTAGAACGGCACCCCGATGACCACCGGCGCGAGTTGCTTGGTGATCCGCGACAGCCCCGGCTCGTCGACGTTGACCTTGACCGTGGCATTGGCGATCGCCGTGCCGTCATTGTGGTTGAGCACCGTGACGCTCAGATGGTGCTGGTCGCTGCCCTTGGGAATGCCGCCGTGCATCTTGCGCTCGGGCGAATTGGCCGGGAATTTCTCCAGCTGGGCCGACGAGACGACGCCCAGGTTGATGTCCATGCCAGCCACGGTGCGCTGGTAGGCCCCCATTGGTGCCACCGGCTTCTTGGATTTGCTGCCGGCTGGTGCGCCGGCCTGGGCACTGACCGCGGCCGGATTGAACATGTAGGTGATCGCAGCGCGCAACTCGGCGTCGCTGGCGCTGGCCAGTCCGCCGCGCGAGGGCATCCCGCCGTGTCCGCGGATCGCGGACATCGTGAGTTCGCCGAGTCCCTCCCGGGCGCGTCCTGCCCAGGCGGCGGTGTCGCCGATCTTGGGCGCTCCGCCGATGCCAGTGGCGTGACAACTCGCGCAGCGGGCGTTGACGATAGCTTCGCCGGGGCGAGCCTTGGCGAGCGTTCCGGGGGTTGCCGGTTCGACCCAGTTGCCGCCGGACTGGTTGACCATGTAGGTGATCGCCCGGCCAAGCTCGAGTTCGGTCAGGCTGGCGTCGCCACCGTGATCGGGCATCTGGCGCAGCCCCTCCATGGCGCTCGAGGTGAGCTCGCTCAGTCCCTTGGCCGCGCGTTGTCGCCAGGCTGGTGCATCGTTGATCCTGGGGGCGCCAAGCAAGCCGGCGCGGTGACAGTTGAGACATACGGATTCGACAACGGCCTTGCCACTGCGACCGTCGGCCGGCGTGGCGACTGGCCCGCTGGCGGCGCTGGCGAATGGTGCGGCGATCGCGATCGCCAGCGCTGCCAACGCAGTCGGCGCCCACCGGCGCCGCAATTGTGTTGCCTCAACAGTTTCTTTCTTCATGGCCCAAATTCCTTGCAAGTCGATGATACGGACTCAGTAAGGGGCAATATACCGCGTTCGGGCCGGGGACGGTGTGCGGTCGATGCGACGGAACTAGGCCCAAGGTAAGCCTGCGTTCGGTCGCCGGGTTGATTCGCTACGCGCCGCTGGCGGTCACGATCGGCCGATGGGCAACTGGCCACAGCAAGCAGCAACATGGCGTGGCGTCACCGGCGGAATACCGGTCGCGGCGGTGGTGCCGTTGGTCGCGCTGGCGGTGCACGCGCTGCCGCAACTTCCCGCCGCCCAAGTGGCCTGGCTGCTGGTTGCGGGCGGCCTGGTGCTCGGCCTCGCCGGGCATGGCCAGCTTGCGATGAAGGCGGCACTGGCGGTACTGGCCGCCGGGCTGATCGTGCTGCGGGTTCACGGTGCGCTGGCCGAGCGCATCGACCCGAGCTACGAGGGGCGGGTACTACAGGTGGCTGGCTATGTCGCGCAGTTGCCCCAGCCGCTCGACCGGGGGGTGCGCTTTCGCTTCGTCATCGAGTCCTGTCCCGGGGCGGCGAACGACTGTCCGGCAGCGCGCGCGGTCCAACTGAGCTGGTACGAGGGTTTCGGTCGTGGCCAGAGCCGGGCGATCGGCGCGCCACGGCCCGGCGAGCGCTGGCAACTGGCAGTGCGGCTCAAGCGCGCCGTCGCATTGGTCAACCCGGGAACTTTCGATGGCGAACTGCGCGCCCTCGAAGAGGGCATCGCCGCCAGTGGCAGCGTCGTCGGTGCGGCGGGCGAGGCCGCCGGCAATTTCCGGATCGCCGGGCAGCGCTGGACCATCGCAACCGTGCTCGAGCGCGCCCGGCTGGCGGCGCGCGACGCCATTGTCGCAGCGCTGGCGGGCACCGATCCGGCGGCGCGGGGCACGGTGATCGCGCTGTCAATCGGTGATCAGGCAGCGATTCCGGCGCGCTGGTGGCGGGTCTTCAACCAGACCGGGATCGGGCACCTGATGAGCATCTCCGGTTTGCACATCACGATGCTGGCGGGCATGGTCGTGGCGCTGAGCCGGCGATTGCTGCGCAGCCGCCTGGTTCCCGGCGCCGCGCTGCTCCTGGTGCCGGTGCCGACCCTGGCCTGGGCCATAGGGGTGGGCGCGGCCTTCCTGTACAGCGGATTGGCGGGCTGGGGAGTGCCGGCGCAGCGCACTTGCTGGATGCTGGCCGTGGCGGGCGGCGCGCTGATCAGCGGCCGGACCCGTTCGGTGGCGAGCATTCTGGCGCTGGCGGCAGCGGTAGTCACGGCGTTCGATCCCTGGGCGGTGCTCTCCCCGGGGTTCTGGTTGTCCTTCGCGGCGGTCGCGGCGATCGTGCTGTTCGGGTCGGCGCACCGGGTCCGGCGCCGCCGGCTGCTGTCCGAGGCCGTCGCAACCCAGTGGGCTGCGACCATCGCGCTCTTGCCCCTGGGGGCACTGTTCTTCTCGTCGGTGTCGCTGGTTGGCCCCCTGGCCAATGCGTTCGCCATCCCCCTGGTATCGATCGTGATCACGCCGCTGACCTTGGGAGCAACCGTCGTGGCGTTGCTCGTGCCGCCGCTCGGCGCTTTGCTCCTGCGGCTGGCGGCTTGGAGCAGCTCGCTGCTGCTGGCGCTGCTCGACTGGGCAGCGGCGCTGCCCCTGGCCACCTGGACCGTGGCTCGCCCCGGTCCGTTGCTGCTGGCTCTGGCAGTTGCCGGCTGTGCGCTGCTGCTGTCCCCGGTGTCATT
This sequence comes from Burkholderiaceae bacterium, assembly GCA_024643785.1. GTDB lineage: Bacteria > Pseudomonadota > Gammaproteobacteria > Burkholderiales > Burkholderiaceae_E > JAGXFR01. The sequence goes on along the minus strand of JAHEMI010000002.1, from coordinate 36,843 downwards.
GCTGCCACGGCGCTGGGGCGCGGCGCTGTTGCTGCCGATGCTGGCGGCCGGGCCGCGCGGCCCCGCCGCCGGTGAGATCTGGGTGACGGCGCTGGACGTTGGGCAGGGCAGTGCGGTGCTGATCGAGGTACCGGGGTACCGGCTGCTGTTCGATGCCGGTCCGGTCTACGGCGGGGAACTCGAGGCGGGGACCCGCGTAATCACCCCCTACCTGCGCGCGCGCGGCATCGACCGCCTCGACGCGCTGGTGGTCTCGCACGCCGACGCCGACCACGCCGGCGGCGCACTGGCGGTGCTGGGCAACTTTCCGGTTGCCTGGGTCGCCAGTTCCCTGGCTGATGGTCACCCGGTCAGCGCTGGCGCCGCGCGCCATTTCGCCTGCCGGCGCGGCGAGCTGTGGCGCTGGGGCGAAGCAGACTTCATCTTCCTCAATCCCGGTGACGACGACCCGGTTTCCCGCAAGTCCCCGACCAATGCCCGCAGCTGTGTCCTGCGCGTCACCACCCCGGCAGCCACCGTGATGCTTACCGGCGACATCGAGACTGCCCAGGAGCGCCTGCTGGTGAGGACCATGGAACCGTCAGCGCTGCATGCCGACCTGCTGGTTGTCCCGCACCACGGCAGCACGACCTCATCTTCGGAGCGTTTCCTGGCCGCGGTGGCGCCGCGGACGGCGCTGTTCCAGGCCGGGTATCGCAACCGCTACCGCCACCCCAATCCCAAGGTTCTGGCGCGCTACCGCGCGGCCGGCATCGACATCCTGCGCAGCGACTGGCACGGCGCGATCACGATCCGCTATCGGCTGGGTCAGGAGCCGCGGATCGAACGGGCGCGGCTCGATGCGCCGCCTTACTGGCGGATAGACGCCGGGGCTGGTTCCTGAATGGAGCCGGCCGTGAGCGGTCCGCCTGCGCGTCGCGGGCAAGACGCTTACACTTCGCTTTCGGGCAATTTCTAGCGAAGCCAAGCGATGGCTGAACCGAACCTGCGTTTCGTTACCTGCGCCAGCCCCCGGGGCTTGCACCGCATGGCCTATTGGGAATGGCCGGCGGCTTGCGCTCCGGCCGATGAGCTGGCGACAGTGGTATGTGTCCACGGCCTGACCCGCAACGGCCGTGACTTCGACGTGCTGGCGCAGCGACTCAATGCACGCCACCGCGTGATCTGCGTCGACCTGATCGGGCGGGGCAAGTCCGACTGGGCGCCCGACCCGTCGCTCTACATGCTTCCCCAGTACGTGGCCGACTGCGTCACGCTGATCGCGCGCCTCGACATCGAGCAAGTCGCCTGGGTTGGCACCTCGCTGGGCGGGATGGTCGGCATGACCCTGGCCTCGTTCGCGCGGACGCCGATCGCCAGGCTGGTGCTCAACGACATTGGTCCCGAACTCGACCTGCGCGGCCTGACTCGCATCGGCAGCTACGTGGGGCAGAACACCAGCTTTGACACCCGTGAAGAAGGCGTGCGCACCGTGCGTGAGCTGACCGCCAGTTTCGGACCGCTCAGCGACGAGCAGGCTGAGGTGCTCACCCGCCATTACTTCGTTCAGGACGGCGCACGCTGGCGTTATCACTACGATCCGGCGATCTCGGCGCCTTTCCGAACCGGGCCGGTGACGGCGCCGGTCAACCTCTGGCCGTTCTATGACGCGATCAGCTGCCCGACGCTGCTGTTGCGCGGCGCCGACTCAGACCTGTTTGCCAGCGCGACGGCGCAGGCGATGACCGAGCGCGGACCGCGCGCCAAACGCGTCGACTTCCCGGGAATCGGCCATGCACCGTCACTGATTCCCGACGACCAGGTTGCGACGATTGACGAATTTCTTGGAGGGAATGACTGATGGCAATTACCAGAAACGGAGTCGGGCCGCGGATGTGCGAAGCGGCGATCCACAATGGCGTGATCTACCTGGCAGGCCAGGTTGCGGAAGATCCCCAGGCGCCGGTGGCCGAGCAGACCCAAAGCGTGCTGGCGCGGATCGACGCCCTGCTCGCGAAGAACGGCAGCGACAAGCAGCACATCCTGCAGGCGACGATCTTCCTGACCGACATTCGTGACTTTGCCGCCATGAACGCGGTCTGGGATGCCTGGGTGCCGCAGGGCCATACGCCGGCAAGGGCCACGATCGAAGCCCGGCTGGCGGCGCCGGCCTACCGGGTCGAGATGCAGATTATCGCCGCGCAAATTTAAGTTTCCGGCTGTGGTTCGGTGGCGAGCGCCGCGGCGGCTACAATAAGCGGCTATTTGCATAACAAGTCCGGCGCAAGCCACAACCACAACGCCGCCAGAGAGCGACGTCGCGGACAAGACGCATCAGGAGACCAGTAGTGAATTTCCTCTTGTCAATTTCAAGGGCGATCGACGCGCTCAACACACTGGTCGGCCGGAGCACGTACTGGCTGATCCTGGTTTCAGCCGTGGTCAGTGCCGCCAACGCGATCATTCGCTACACCATTAGCTACAGCTCGAACGCCTTTCTCGAACTCCAGTGGTACCTGACCTCGGCGGTCTTCCTGCTGTGCGCCGGGTATGCATTGCTGCATCGGGCACATGTCAGCATCGATCTGGTGGCGGGGCGCATGAGCCACAGGGTGAACGCCTGGATTGAAGTTTTCGGCCTGATCTTCATGTTGCTGCCGGTGTCGCTGATCATCATGGATTTCGGCTGGGATGCGTTCGTAGCGTCCTGGGCGATCGACGAAGTATCGACCGACGTCGGGGGACTGTTGCGTTGGCCGGTGAAGATTCTGATTCCCCTCGGATTTGCGCTGCTGATCCTGCAGGCGATCTCTGAACTGATAAAGCGGGTGGCGTTCCTGCGCGGGATGATCCCGTGGACCGGAACAGGCGTCGGTCCCGATGAGGACGACGAACCTGTGGTTGAAGTCCGCTAGACGCGCCGCCCGGCACCACCTTCATAGAGATCGTTCAGAACATGGTACTCACGCACGAAATGATGGCCCCAGTGATGTTCGGGGGGCTGGCAATAATGCTGCTGTCGGGTTTCCCGGTGGCATTTGCACTGGCCGCCAATGGCATGCTCTTTGCCGCGATCGGCATCGAGGCCGGGTTGCTCCATCCCGCCTTGTTGCAGGCCTTGCCGCAGCGAATATTCGGGATCATGGGCAACCAGGTGCTGCTCGCGATTCCGTTCTTTACGTTCATGGGGATCATCCTGGAGAAATCCGGGATGGCCGAGGATTTGCTGGACACCATCGGGCAACTCTTTGGCACGATCCGCGGCGGGATCGCGTATGCGGTGATCTTCGTCGGTGCATTGCTCGCCGCTACGACCGGTGTGTTGGCCGCCTCGGTGATTGCGATGGGGCTGATCTCGCTGCCGGTGATGATCCGCTACGGCTACGACATGCGCATCGCCACTGGCGTGATCTGCGCCTCTGGCACCCTGGCGCAGGTTCTGCCGCCATCGTTGGTGCTGATCGTCATGGCCGACGTGCTCGGCGTCTCGGTGGGTGACATGTACCTCGGCTCCGTGGTGCCGGGGCTGATGCTGGTCGGAATGCTGGCGCTATTCATCATGGCGGTTTCGATCATCAAACCGAAGATGCTGCCGGCCTTGCCGCCCGAGGCGCGAACGCTGCGCGGCTGGGCGCTGTTTTCACACGTGATGCTGGTGATGGTGCCTCCGCTGGTGCTGATCTTCCTGGTTCTCGGCACGATCTTCATGGGCATCGCCACGCCGACCGAGGGTGGCGCCATGGGAGCTGTCGGAGCAATGGCGCTCGCAGCACTCAAGGGGCGGATGAACGTCAAGCTGCTGCGCGAGGCCAGCAAGTCGACCGCTTTGCTCACCACCTTCGTGATGTTCATCCTCGTTGGTTCAACGGTGTTCTCGCTGAGTTTCCGGGCACTGGACGGGGACTTGTGGGTCGAACATCTGTTCTTGAGGATCCCGGGCGGTGAGATGGGCTTTATCGTGGTCGTCAACCTGATCGTGTTCGCGCTCGGGTTCTTCATCGACTTCTTCGAAATTGCATTCATCGTGCTCCCGCTGCTCGCGCCGGTGGCAGACAAGCTCGGCATCGACCTGGTCTGGTTCGGGGTGATGATCGGCATGAACATGCAGACCTCGTTCCTGACGCCGCCATTCGGGTTCGCGCTGTTCTATTTGCGCAGCGTCGCGCCAAAGGAGGTGCCGACGATCGCAATCTATCGCGGCGTGATCCCGTTCGTTACGGTCCAGGTGCTTGCGCTATTGCTGGTGATCGCATTCCCGGCGATGGTCTATACACTGATCGGAGAACACAAGAAGGTCGACGCCACCAATGTTCGCATCGAGGCTCCGACCAACGACTACACGTCGGGCAGCGGTGGCGGAATCTACGGCGGAGGCGGCAACAGCCCGTATGGCGCGCCAGCCAATCCCTACGGGGAGCCAGCACCAGCGAAGTGACCGGTGAGATCAAGCGGAGGGAGTAACCGTGGGCGCATGCATCGTAGGTTGGGCTCATTCGCCATTTGGCCGGCTCGACGCACTGGACTTTGAAACCCTGATCAGCGGGGTTGCACGGGAATCGCTGGCGCATGCCGGCATCAGTGGCAAGGAGGTCGAGGGCGTCTGGCTGGGCCACCTCAACGGTGGCTTCGTGCCGGAGATCTTTGCCTCATCGCTGGCGCTGCAGGCCGACGACTCATTGCGCTGGGTGCCGGCAACCCGCGTGGAAAATGCCTGTGCCTCGGGGGGCGCCGCAGTCTACGCTGCGTGTGATGCGATCGAATCGGGCAGGACCCGCGTCGCGCTGGTGATCGGAGCCGAAAAGATGACCTCCGTGCCGGGTTCCGAGGTGGCCCGGATCCTGGGCAACGCGTCGTATGTCAGGGAGGAGGCCGCCCACGGCATGACTTTCCCGGGAATCTTCGCGCAGATGGCGCAGGAATACTTCGCGCGCTATGGCGATCACTCGGCGACGCTGGCGCAGATCGCCGCCAAGAACCACGCCAATGGGGTGCGCAACCCCTGGGCGCAGATGCGCAAGGACCTGGGTTTCGAGTTCTGCAATACGGTCTCGGAGAAGAACCCGATGGTAGCCGCGCCCCTGCGCAAGACCGACTGTTCGCTGGTCTCTGACGGCGCCGCGGCGGTGATCCTCGCCGATGCCGAAGTCGCGAAGAACTTTCCGCGGGCGATCGCGCTGCGCGCCCGAGCTCAAGTCAATGATTTCCTCCCGATGTCGCGCCGCGACGCGGTGTCCTTTGAGGGTCCGCGCCGCGCCTGGCGGCGGGCGCTCGACTCGGCTGGATGCACCGTCAACGACCTTTCGCTGGCGGAGGTCCACGATTGCTTCACCATTGCTGAGCTCCTGAGCTACGAAGCCATGGGATTGGCGCCGGTGGGGCAGGGCGCGCGGCTGCTTGCCGAAGGGGTGGTGGCCCCTGGCGGACGACTGCCGATCAATCCTTCGGGCGGTCTCAAGGCCAAGGGCCATCCGGTCGGCGCCACCGGGGTGTCGATGCACGTGCTGGCCGCCATGCAACTGGCGGGCGAGGCGGGTGACATGCAGGTTCCGGGAGCCGAGTTGGTCGGGGTATTCAACATGGGCGGCTCGGCCGTCGCCAACTACGTCAGCATCCTCGAACGCCGGCACTGAAGCTGCCGCCCGCGGCAGCCGTGCCAGCCGAAAAATGAAAAGGCCGCGGGGTTTCCCCCGCGGCCTTCCTACTGGTCAAACTCAATAACTTAGCGGCGAATGGTTCCCATGTAGGAATCGTACGCGCCTTCATTCAGGCGCAGCCACTGGACCTCGTCGGCCAGGAATGCCTGCTGATGATCAAGAATGCGCTTGAACAGCGGATTCTTGGCGCTGGTCTCGGCATAGACATCCTTCGATGCCTGGTAGCAGGCGTCCATAACCGATTTCGGGAACGACATCAGCTTCGTCCCGCCCGCCAGCAGCCGCTTGAGCGCCTTCGGGTTCTCGAAGTCGTACTTGGCCATCATCGACTGGTTGGCCTCGTAACCGGCCGCGGTCAACAGCGACTGGTATTCCTTGGACAGCGACTCCCAGACCTTGAGGTTGACGATCAGGTGCAGCGCCGGGCCCGGCTCCCACCAACCCGGGTAGTAGTAGAACTTCGATACCTTCTGGAAGCCGAGTTTCTCGTCGTCGTACGGTCCGATCCACTCCGCGCCGTCGATCGTGCCGCGTTCGAGAGCCTGATAGATCTCGCCGGCAGCGATCATCGAGGGGACAGCGCCGACCTTGGCCAGCATCTGGCCGGCAAATCCGCCGATCCGGAACTTCAGCCCCTTGAGGTCGTCGACGCTCTTGATTTCCTTGTTGTACCAGCCGCCCATCTGACCACCGGTGTTGCCGGCGAGCAGGGCATGGACGCCTTGCTTGTGGAAGAACTCGTTGTTGAGCAGTTGCTCGCCGCCGCCGTGAATCCACCAGGCATTCATGGTGCGGAAGTTCATTCCGAATGGGATCGCGGTGGCGAACGTCCAGACCGGATCCTTGCCAACGTAGTAGTACAGGGCCGTATGCCCGCACTCGACCGTGCCGTTCATCACGGCATCGGCAACCTGCAGGCCGGGAACGATTTCACCGCCGGCAAATACGCGGATATTGAACTTGCCGCCAGATACCTCGGCGACGCGCTTCTGCAACGTTTCTGCGCCACCGAAAATGGTGTCGAGCGACTTGGGGAAGCTCGATGCGCAGCGCCAGTTTAGGGTCGCCTGGGCGCTGGCAATTCCCGGTGCGGCAAGCGCGCCGGTGGCAGCCGCGCCGGCGGCCACTTTCTTGAGCATTTCACGTCTCTGCATTTTGTCTCCTAGTAATTGTGAAGCAGCAAATTGATGGTGATCTGGCCGCGGCGTTCGTTGTATCCCAGCCGCCTGGCAGTACCCCCGCCACGCGCAATGCTACTAGAAACCGTGGGTTCCTACCGTGGCATGTGGAAATCCGACATCAGGAATCGGCATCGAGCCGCGCCCGGGCGCGGCGCACCGCGGCGAGAACCTGTGCCGGAGCGGTGCCGCCGATATGATCGCGCGCAGCCACCGACGATTCGAGCCGCAGGAACTCGGCGGCGTCGTCTTCGACGACCGGCGCGAACGAGCGCAATTCCGCGAGCGAGAGATCAGCCAGGTCGACGCCGCGATCGGCGGCCGCACGGACCGCCAGTGCCACCGCTTCATGGGCGTCGCGAAACGCAAGTCCCTTGCGCACCAGGTAGTCGGCCAGGTCGGTGGCGGTCGAGAAGCCCTCGCTGGCAGCGGCTCGCATTCGTTCGGGACGCACTTCAACGGCGGCCATCATGTCGCCGAAGATCCGCAGCGTATCGCCCAGGGTGTCGACGGTGTCGAAGAGCGGCTCCTTGTCTTCCTGGTTGTCCTTGTTGTAGGCGAGGGGCTGTGATTTCATCAGCGTCAACAGCCCGATCAGGTGACCATAGACGCGGCCGGTCTTGCCGCGGGCCAGTTCCGGCACGTCGGGGTTCTTCTTCTGCGGCATGATCGACGAGCCGGTGCAGAAGCGGTCGGCCAGGGCCACGAACCCGACGCGCGGCGACATCCAGATCACCAGTTCTTCGGAAAGCCGCGAGATATGCATCATCGCGATTGCCGCAGCCGCGCAGAATTCGATCGCGAAATCACGATCCGAGACGGCGTCGAGCGAGTTCTCGCTGACCGCCTCGAAGCCCAGCGTGCGTGCGACCCGGTTGCGATCGATCGGATAGCTGGTGCCGGCCAGGGCTGCCGCGCCGAGCGGCAGGCGGTTAACCCGCCGCCGGCAGTCGCTCATCCGTTCGGCATCGCGGGCGAACATCTCGACGTAGGCCATCATGTGGTGACCGAAAGTCACCGGCTGCGCCACCTGCAGGTGGGTGAACCCCGGCATGATCGTGCCTGCTTCCCGCTCGGCGAGCTCGACGAGGGTGCGTTGCAGGGTGCGCAGCAGTTCGATGATCGCGTCGATCGATTCGCGCAGCCAGAGCCGGATGTCGGTCGCTACCTGGTCGTTGCGCGAGCGCGCGGTGTGCAGGCGCTTGCCGGCAACCCCCGCAAGCTGGGTAAGGCGGCTCTCGATATTGAGGTGGACGTCCTCGAGGTCGAGCTGCCAGTTGAACTCGCCGCGCGCGATTTCACCGCGAATGGTTTCGAGTCCGTTGGTGATCGCGGCCAGGTCGTCGGGGCCCAGCACGCCGACGGCGGCGAGCATTTCAGCGTGGGCCAGCGAACCGTCGATGTCGCACGACGCGAGCCGCCGGTCGAAGTCGACCGAGGCCGTGTAGCGCTTGACGAGTTCGGAGACCGGCTCCGAAAACCGTCCCGACCACGCTTTGTCTTTGGCGGAGAGTTGATCTGTCATAATCGGCCGCGGCTCATGTAAGTCGGTTGAGAGCGGCCGAGCGGATTGGTTTCGGCCGTAGCAGGGAATTATATCGGTCGGGGTAGGCGGGTGTGCCAGGGGAACTTGCCGGCATCCGGATTCTGGGGACGATCAGCGATGAGCGACGAGACGGCGACCGAGCGACGCAGCCGGGGGGCATCTGGCGAGTCACGGCGTCAGGAGGGAGCGGCGCCGGCCGAGCCGGTGCGCCGTGTTACCGACGGCGCCCAGGCCGGGCTGCTGCCGGATTTGTGCAATTCCCGGATCGCTTTGCGGGTGTTCATGGTGGTCAACCTGGCAGCGCTGTTGGCTGCTGCGCTGCTCGCGACCGGCCCGATCGAGACCTGGTGGGCGCTGGGCCGGATCATCCTGGTGGTCGAGCCGACCCTGTTGCTGAGCATGGCGGTGCTCTGCCCGGTGCGCCGGATGCTTGCCGGAGCGCCGTTGCGCGTCCAATGGGTTGCCGGCGCCGGAATCCCGGCGCTGATCGCAGCGCTCACCAGCGCCCTTGTCGGGTCAAGTCTGCATCCCGCCATGTTTGCCTCCGAACTGGCGTTCTGGATCGTGTTGCGGGCCGTTTTTGCCGCTGCTGCCGCCGCCGCGATCATCGAATGGCTGGGATTGCGCACCAAGGCGCTGCAGCCGGCGCAGGCCGAGGGGCGACTGCAGGCCCTGCAAGCCAGGATCCGGCCACATTTCCTCTTCAACAGCCTGAACACGGTCCTGGGATTGATGCGCAGCGACGTCCGCCAGGCCGAGCGGATCCTCGAGAACCTGTCGGATCTGTTCCGGGTGTTCATGCGCGACAGCCGCGAACTGATCCCGCTCGACGAGGAAGTCCTGTTGTGCAAGGAATACCTGTCGATCGAGCAATTGCGCATGGCCGAGCGTCTGCAGGTGCAATGGCGCGTCGAGGACATGCCCGGCGACGCGCTGCTGCCGTCGCTGCTGCTCCAGCCGCTGATCGAGAACGCAGTGCACCACGGCATCGAGACCCGTAGCACTCCGGGCGAGATTGCGATTACTATCGGCACGGCAGGCAACCTGGTTCGGGTCGATATCTCCAACCCGGTTCCGGAACTGCCGAACGAGCGTTCCGGCAACCAGATGGCACTGTCGAACGTTCGCGAACGCCTGAGACTGACCTTCGACGTTGAGGGACAACTGGACACCAGCGTCGAAAACGGGCAATTTCGGGCTACGGTTTTGTTTCCATATCGCAAAGAGAGAAGGCAACGAGATGGCAGAAGTAACTTCAATTCTCATCGTTGACGACGAACCGGTAGCCCGCTCGCGCCTGCGCGAGTTGCTCGCCGACCTTGCCCCGGAGTTCCCGGTGCGGGTCGTCGGGGAGGCGGCCAACGCCCCCGAGGCGCTCTCCCAGATCGAGCTGACCCATCCCCAGATCGTGCTGCTCGACATTCAGATGCCGGGGATGACCGGGATCGAGCTGGCGCGCCACGTTTCGGCGCGCTCGCAGTCGACCGAAAACCCCCGGGTGATGCCGCAGATCATCTTCGTCACCGCGTTCGACGAATTTGCGGTTGATGCCTTTGAAGTCCGGGCCATCGACTACCTGCTCAAGCCGGTGCGTGCGCCGCGCTTGCACGAGGCGCTCAAGAAGGCGCTGGCGCGTCTGCCCGAAGACAACCGCGAGTCGATCGACGAACTGGCGCGGGCCACCAACACGCGCCGGCGGCATCTCTCGGTCCACGAGCGCGGCCGGGTGATCCTGGTGCCGCTCGAGGAAGTCGTCTACCTGAAGGCCGAACTCAAGTACATCACCGTCCGCACCCGCGAGCGCGAACTGCTGATCGAGGAGTCGCTGACCTCGCTGGAAGACGAGTTCAGCGATCGCTTCGTGCGCATCCACCGCAACGCCTTGGTTGCCCGGCCTTCGATCGCCGGTTTCGAGCGGGTGACGCCGGTCGGCGACGCCGAGGGCGGAGACCCGTTCTGGCAGGTGGTCTTGCGCGATATTTCGGAACGCCTGCCGGTCAGCCGCCGGCAGTGGTCAACGGTAAAGACACTGGTCAGCTAGAATTCGCAGTCCGTGCCGTGGCTCGGTGCCGGGATTGTCCGGTGCCCTCGGCGCGGCCAACGTGTGCCGGGGTGTAGGACCGCGGCACGCGACAGCCCACGGAAACCGCGATGACCGCCGACCACAATTCCCAGCAGTCCACCCCGTCCACCCTGGCGCCGCCGTCCCGGCTGGTGATCGCCTCGCGCGAAAGCCGCCTGGCAATGTGGCAGGCCGAGCACGTTCGCGACCTGCTCAGGGGTCTCTATCCGGCCTGCAACGTTGAAATTCTCGGCATGACGACCGAGGGCGACCGGGTGCTCGACCGGGCACTCAACGAGATTGGCGGCAAGGGCCTGTTCATCAAGGAACTCGAGGTGGCGCTGCTCGAGGGGCGCGCCGATCTGGCCGTGCACTCGCTCAAGGACGTCCCGATGGAGATGCCCGAACAGTTCGTGCTCGCGGCGGTGCTCCATCGCGAAGACCCCCGCGACGCCTTTGTTTCGAACAAGTTTGCCGATCTGGAAAGCCTGCCGCCGGGCGCCAGATTGGGCACCTCGAGCCTGCGCCGCGCAGCCCAGATTCGGGCCCGCTTCCCGCAACTCGATATCCGCTCCTTGCGCGGCAACGTCAACACTCGCCTGGCCAAGCTCGACCGCGACGAATACGATGCCATCGTGCTGGCTGCCGCCGGCCTCAAGCGGCTTGGCTTCGCGCAACGGATCCGCTCGATCATCGCGCCCGAAGTCAGCCTGCCGGCCGCGGGGCAGGGCGCGCTGGGCATCGAGACCCGTGCTGATCGCCCGGAAATGGTCCAATGGCTCGCGCCCCTGGTCGATGCCGCTTCCACGGCCCAGGTGAGCGCCGAGCGGGTCGTTTCGCGCTTGCTGGGCGGCAGCTGCCGCGTACCGTTGGCCGCTTTCTGTATCCCCGAGGGCAAGTCGGGCTTGCTCCTGACGGCGCGGGTTGCAGCCGAGGACGGCAGCGAAGTGCTCGAATCCGTCGCCCGCTCCGACTCTGATTCGGTCGCCGCTGCCGAGGAAATCGGCGCGCAGGTAGCGCAGGCCCTGATCGCCCAGGGGGCGGAGCGCTGGCTCGGGGAACACTGATGGCCCCCGCCCTGGCAGTCGCATCCCGGGGTTGAGAGGCGGCCATGGGCACCGTTGTCCTGACCCAGCCGCAGCCGCGGGTCGCGGCGCTGGCCGAGCAGCTGGGGCGTGGCGGACACCACCCCATAGTCTGTTCGTTTGCCGAATTGGTGCCCGATGGCGCGGAACTCGCCCGGCTGGCCGACACCTCGTGGCAGGACTATGAGCGAGTCGTTCTGACCAGCCCGAGCGCGGCCGAATTCCTGCTCGCGGCGCTCGGCCACCGGCTGCCGGCGGGCATCAGGCTGGCGGTGGTTGGACCGGGCAGCCTGCAGGCCTTGCGCGCCGGTCTGGCGCCGGGCGGCGCGCCGGACGTGATCCATCCGCCGTTCCCGCCCTACGATGCCGACGCCCTGCTGGCGTTGCCCGAACTGGCCGAATTCGACGGCCGGCAGGTGATGGTGCTGCGCGGGGAGCGCGGGCGCACCGACTGGATCGAGACCCTGGCGCAGCGTGGCGCCCGGCTCGACGTGAGGATCATCTATGCGTCGCGCCAGACTGAACCTGGCGCAGCGGCGCAGCAGGAACTGCTCGCGCTGGCGCGCAGCAATGCCCCGGTCGTCTTCGTGGTGACCACCCGCGAGAGCGCGCGGCAACTGGACCACTGGGTTGAGCGCAGCGGCTTTGGTGCCTGGGCCCGCAACCAGCGCGCGTTGGCGGTACATCAGCGCATCGCCACCGCACTGGCCGAACTGGGCTGGAGTAGCGCCGCGGTGGTCGCGCCGGGTGAACGTGGCCTGCAGGCCGCGCTAGAATCGGGCTAAGGTGTGCCGCCACGGCGCGCCAAGACAATCGGACAAGGCTGATGGCCGAAACCAGGAACGAACCGGTAAAGGAGTCCACGCCCGCGCACGCCGACGGATGGGGCGCCGCGGCCGCGCGCTGGGCAGGATGGTTGGCACTGGTGTTGGTGGCCATTCTGGCAATCTACGTCCTGCGCTGGTCGGAGCGCACCGGTCAGGAGCTTTCCCGGCGGGTGCACGAGGGTGAACTCAAGATCGCCAAATCGGAGGCCGATCTGGCGCAGGTCCGGGACCTCGAACGCGATCTCCAGAACCGGGCTGCGGTGGCCGAGAGCAAGCTCGCCGAGGTGCTCGGCCAGCAGGCCCAACTCGAACTGCTCTACCGTGCGGTCACCGAGGACAACATCGAAGCCATCCTGGCGGACGTCGAGACGTCGGTGACCATGGCCGGGCAGCAGCTTGCCGCCGGCGGCAACCCCCAGGGGGCACTTTTCGCCCTGCAAAGCGCCGACCAGCGACTGGCGCGCGGCAACGACGCGCGGCTGCACGGCTTGCGCGCCGCGATCGGCCGCGACATCGAGCGCCTGCGTTCGGCATCGGGCGGTGATGCCCTCGCTCTGGCGGCACGTCTGGATTCGATCGTTGACGGCATCGATGCGCTGACCCTGATCGCTGGCCACACGAGGCTGCCTGGTGAGCGGGCGGCGCCTCCTGCGAACGGGGGCGAAACCGGCGGCATTGCGCCAGAGCAGAACTGGTTCCGGAGAATGTTCAGTGGCGGAGCGTTGGGCGAGGAACTGGCGCAACTGGTGCGGGTGAGCCGGATCGACGCGCCGGACGCCGCGCTGGTGGCCCCGGAACAGGCATATTTCCTGCGCGAGAACCTGCGCCTGTTGCTGCTCAACGCCCGGCTGACCCTGGTCGGCCGCAACGATGCACTGTTTCGCAACGATCTCGAGCGGGCGATCGGCTGGCTGGGAACCTACTATGACCGTGGCGACCGCAAGGTAGTGGCCACCATCGAGCAGTTGCGTCAGCTCAAGGCCGCCCGGGCGGCAACCTCGATTCCAACGGTCAGCGAGAGTCTGGCGGCAGTGCGCAGCGCGCGCGGCGCGCGCGACTCGAAGCGCTAATCTCATGCGCCGCGCCGTCTGGCTGATCCTGGTCCTCTCGGCAGCCGTCGGGCTGGCACTGCTGCTGCATTTCCAGAACGGCAACGTGTCGATTCTCTGGGCTCCGTACCGGATCGACCTGTCGGTCAATTTCGCCGTGATCATCATGCTGGCCACCTTCGTGGTGATGTACGTGGCAATCCGGGCGGCGAGCCAGACCATGTCGCTGTCGCGCCGGGTCACCGAATATCGGGCGCGGCGCCGGCGCGAACGGGCCATGGCCGCGCTGCTCGATGCCGTCACGGCGTTGTTCGAAGGACGCTTCGGCCGGGCCGAGCGCCTCGCCGGGAAGGCGCGCATCGACGAGACGGTTGCGGGCGTGGCGGCGCTGGTGGGCGCCAAGGCTGCCCACGCGGTCCAGGAGACGGAACGCCGCGATCACTGGCTGGAAGTGGCCCGCGAGAGTCCTTCAGGGGCGCTGGCAGCGGGCTTGCTCGGTGCCGAGATCGCTCTCGATGAAGACCGGCCGGGCGATGCCGCAGCCGAAATCGATGCCGTGCACAGCGGCAAGTCGCGGCATATCCATGCGCTGCGCCTGGCCTTGCGCGCCTATGAGCGGGCCCACGACTGGACCCGGGCGCTCGGGGTGCTCGGACAACTCGACAAGCGCGATGCGCTGCCGGCAGCCGCCATCCGGGGCAGCAAGATTCGCGCCTATCGGGCGCTCTTGAAGCTGCGCGGCGACGACGCCGACGCCGTCTGGGACGTCTACCGTTCACTCGGGCGGCGCGATCGCCAGATCATCGAGATCATCGACGCCGCGGCCCATGCTCTGGCCAGCGCCGGGGACGAGCAGCGCGCCGCTCGCCTGGTCGAGGAGGCTCTGGCGGAACAGGTTTCACCACGGTTGCTGAGGTTGTACACGCAGTTGTCGAGCGTGCCGGCACGCGATCGGCTGGCTCGCGCCGAGAGGTGGCGTGGCCGCCATGGCGACGATCCGGCGCTGCTCTCGGCGCTGGGCGAGCTCTGCCTGGCCGAGGGCCTGTGGGGCAAGGCTGAAGACTTTCTGCAACGCGCCGACAAGCTGGCGCCGAGCCGCCGGACCCGCCAAGTGCTCGGCTCGCTCTACGAGCGCATCGAGCGCCGCGACGAGGCCTATCGCTATTACAAGCTGGCTGCCGAGGAAGTCTCGCCGGCAAGTCCCGAGCCCTGAATCGGGCTGGCCAGCCCGGCGCGCCAAAGTACCAGATCATGCTAATTGCAGCCGCACAGCTGAACCTCACGGTCGGAGATTTCGCCGGCAATGTTGCCGCGATCGTCGGGGCCGCGCGCGCCGCAGCCGAGCAGGGTGCACGGGTGATCGTGACGCCGGAGTTGGCAATTGCCGGCTATCCCCCCGAGGACCTGCTGTTGCGCGGGGCCTTTTACGCCGCCACCGAACAGGCGCTTGAACAACTGCTGGAGCAGACCGCCGACCTGGACCTTTTCGTGGTCTGCGGCGCGCCGCTGGAACGTTCCGGCGGGCGGTTCAATGGCGCGGTAGTAGCGCATCGCGGCAGCATCATCGCGGAGTACCACAAGCAGCAGTTGCCGAACTACGAGGTCTTCGACGAGCGGCGCTATTTCGAATCGGGCTCCAAGCCGCTGGTGTTCGCGGTCGATGGTGTCGCCTTCGGCGTCCTGGTCTGCGAGGATCTCTGGTACCCGGGGCCGCCGGAGCAGGCGCGCGGCGCCGGCGCTAGAGCCTTGCTGGTACTCAACGCTTCGCCATTTCACCTCGACAAGCAGCACCGCCGGATCGGCGTGGCTCACGAGAACGCCACCGCTATCGGCCTGCCGGTGATGGCGGTGAACCTGGTTGGCGGCCAGGACGAACTGGTCTTCGACGGCTTGTCGTTCGCGCTCGACGCGCGCGGCCAGCTGGTGGCGCAGGCGCGCTCCTTTGCCCCCGATCTGCTGTTGGTCGAGGTAAACGCCGGCGGGCAGCAGGCGCGATTTGCGACCACGCGGATCGAGCCGGTCCCCGGCCTCGAGGAACAGACCTACGCGGCGCTGGTGCTCGGGGTACGCGACTACGTCGACAAGAACGGCTTCCCGGGCGCGATCATCGGGCTCTCGGGCGGGATCGACTCGGCGCTGACCATGGCGATCGCGGTCGATGCGCTCGGGGCGCCGCGGGTGAGGGCGGTGATGATGCCTTCGCCTTACACCGCCGAGATCTCCTGGCTCGATGCCCGCGACATGGCGCTGCGCCTGGGTGTGCGCTACGACGAATTGCCGATCGGCGCCTGCATGACGGCGTTCGATGCGACCCTGGCCGAAGAGTTCCGCGGGCTGACGGCCGACACCACCGAGGAAAACATCCAGGCCCGCATCCGCGGCACGCTGCTGATGGCGCTATCGAACAAGCACGGCTCGATCGTGCTGACCACCGGCAACAAGAGCGAGTTCGCGGTCGGCTACTGCACGCTCTATGGCGACATGGCAGGCGGCTTTGCGGTGATCAAGGATATCGCCAAGACGATGGTCTACCGGCTCAGCCGCTGGCGCAACCGCGATGGCGAAGTAATTCCGGAGCGAATCATCACCAGGGCGCCGAGTGCAGAGCTGCGCCCGGACCAGACCGACCAGGACAGTCTCCCGCCCTACGAGGTTCTCGACGCGATCATGCAGATGTACATGGAGCGCAATTGCAGCGTGGCGGAAATTCTCGCCAGCGGTCTGCCCGCCGACGCGGTCGAGCGCGTGGTCAGGCTGATCCGGCTCAACGAGTACAAGCGCCGCCAGGCGCCGGTCGGAATCCGGGTCACCCACCGCGCCTTCGGCCGCGATTGGCGCTACCCCATAACCTCTAAGTTTCGCGACCCGCGCGGGATCGCGTAACATCGCGCTGCAAGGAGCCTGCCATGAAGCGAATTTCTGCCATCATCAAGCCGTTCAAACTCGACGAAGTCCGCGAATCGCTGGCCGAGGTCGGCATCACCGGGCTCACCGTCACCGAGGTCAAGGGGTTCGGCCGCCAGAAGGGCCACACCGAGCTCTATCGGGGCGCCGAATACGTCGTCGATTTCCTGCCCAAGGTCAAGCTCGAGGCGGTCGTCCCGGACGACCTGGTCGAAGCCGGCATCGACGCGGTGATCCGCGCTGCCAGGACCGGCCGCATCGGTGACGGCAAGATCTTCGTGACCGACGTTGCCACCGCGGTGCGGATTCGCACCGGCGAGACCGACGAGGCGGCAATCTAGGTCGCTAGCGCGCCGCCAGCAGCACCAGCAGCGCTCCGGCGCCGCCGTCGTCGGGACGCGCCTGGCAGAACGCCAGGACCTCGGAGCGCTGGACCAGCCAGCGCATTACCTTGCCCTTGAGCACCGGCTGGCGCCGGAACGATCCCAAACCCTTGCCGTGGATGATGCGCACGCAGCGGATCTCGCGCTGCCGGCATTCGGCGAGGAAGGCCGCGAGCGCCTCGCGCGCCTCGTCGACGCGGTGGCCATGAAGATCGAGCTGGCGCTGGACGGTCCAGTGGCCGCGGCGCAACTGGCGAGGAACCATCGGCCCGACCCCGGCACGCCGGTAGGCGAGTTGATCGTCGGTGTCGAGGATCAGGTCGAGGTCGATTTCATCAGAGAGCGATTGGGCCAGGGCCTGCTGTTCGTCGCGCTCGCGCTGGCGCGGCTCGGGCGGCGGCGGCTGGTTGCGCAGCAGCGCCCGCGGTGGCGCAGCGATAGGCTGGACGCCGGTGACGGCATTGCGAAAGGCATCGCGCTCGAGTTCCCGCTGCGCCCGTCGCGCGGCTTCCTGCTCACACCGGACCCGGGAGAGTTCGGCCTCGCGTTCGGCTTCGCGGCGCATCTCGTCGCGCAGCTTGGCCAGTTCCGCGAGGCTCGCGTACTTGGGTGTCATCGCGTCTGTTCCTGCCCCGGAAGATACCGGGCCCCGTTTCCTCAGTTTGCGTCCGGTCCCTCGAGATAGCGCTGGGCATCGAGCGCTGCCATGCAGCCGGTACCGGCGCTGGTGACCGCCTGGCGATAGATGTGGTCCTGGACGTCGCCGGCGGCAAACACCCCGGTGACGCTGGTTGCGGTGGCCATTCCGACCTGGCCGCCGCGGGTCGCGATATAGCCGTTGTGCATCTCGAGCTGGCCCGCGAATATCTCGGTGTTCGGGGCATGGCCAATGGCGATGAACACGCCGGCGAGCGCCAGTTCGCTGGTCGTGCCGTCGCGCTTGTCCCGGATCCTGATCCCGGTCACTCCGCCGTCGTCGCCCAGTACCTCGTCGAGTTCATGCCACCAGCAAATCGCCACCTTGCCCTCGCGCTCGCGCGCGAGCAGGCGATCGATGAGGATGGGTTCGGCGCGGAAGCGGTCGCGCCGATGGATCACGGTCACCTTGCTGGCGATGTTGGCCAGGTACAGGGCTTCCTCGACCGCGGTATTGCCGCCGCCGATGACCGCGACTTCCTTGCCCTTGTAGAAGAAGCCGTCGCAGGTCGCGCACGCCGACACGCCCTTGCCCTGGAATGCAGTTTCGGATTCCAGCCCGAGGTAGCGCGCCGAAGCGCCGGTGGCGATGATCAGCGCGTCGCAGGTGTACTCGCCCGAGTCGCCGACCAGGCGCAACGGCTTCTCGGCCAACGCCACGGTGTTGATGTGGTCGAAAACGATCTCGGTGCCGAAGCGCTCGGCATGTTTCTGGAAGCGTGCCATCAGGTCGGGACCCTGGACCCCGTCGGCATCAGCAGGCCAGTTGTCGACCTCGGTGGTGGTCATCAGCTGGCCGCCCATGGCGATGCCGGTGACCAGTACCGGCTCCAGGTTGGCGCGCGCAGCGTAGACCGCTGCCGAGTAGCCCGCAGGTCCGGATCCGAGAATCAGCACGCGACAATGTCTTGGGGTCGTCATCAGTAGCTTCCGAGGTGTTGTAAAAACTCAATAAATCAGCGGCTTAGAATGTGATCTTCACACTTTTGTTGCTTGTGCATCGGCTCTGCCCCCGATTATACTGACGCTGGTCCGGTCAAGTCCGAGGCTGGCTATGCAAGGGGTTGATATGGTGCAAGAACACAATCTGGCTTTCCTGAAGCGCGTTCCGCTGCTCGCAAGTCTCAGCGAGGCGCAACTGCAGACGCTGGCGGCAAGCACCGTGCGGCGCAATTTTGCCAAGGGGCGCACGATCGTGTCCGAGGGCGATCCGTCGCAGGCGCTCTACTACCTGCTCTCGGGCCGGGCCAAGGTGCAGCGCACCGATGGCGAAGGCAAGGAAGTGATCCTGGCGGTACTCGGCCCGGGCGAATTCTTCGGTGAGATGAGCCTGATCGACGACGAGCCGCGCTCGGCGAGCGTGGTGACGCTCTCGTCATGCGACTTCCTGGCGATCGGCAAGGAATCGTTCACCGAACTGATGCTGACCAGCAACGAAATTTGCATGGCGGTGATGCGCGGCCTGGTGAACCGCCTGCGCGAGGCCGACCGCAAGATCGAAACCCTGGCCCTGCTCGACGTCTATGGCCGGGTGGCCCGGGTCCTGCTCGATTTCTCCGAGGACATCGAGGGCGAGAAGGTGGTGCCGATGAAGGTGCCGCGCCAGGAAATCGCCAAGATGATCGGCGCTTCGCGCGAGATGGTCTCACGGGTCATGAAGGGCCTCGAGCTCGATGGTTTCATCGTGCCGCTTGAGAACGGGCGGCTGGCATTACGCGACAAGATCCGGTCATACCTGCACTGATGGCGCGGTCGGCAACATCGCAAGTGGCCGCCGGCGGCGCCGGGCGGGGGGTGTCCCGCTCCGCGGCACGGACGGCAAACCGGTCGGGTGAGGTGGGCGCGTTTGGCCTGCCCGAGCGAGTCCTGCGCCTGGTTCACGAACTGGGCTGGCTCGTGCTGGCGGCACTGGCCGTCTTCCTTGGCCTGATCCTGCTGAGCTACGATCCGTCCGACCCCGGCTGGTCGAACGCGGTTCCGGCGCTGGTCATCAACAATGCCGGCGGGCGCGTCGGCGCCTGGTTCGCCGACCTGTTGCTCTACCTGTTTGGCGTCAGCGCCTACCTGTTGGTGGTGCTGCTGGTGGTAGCGGTGATTCGTGGCATGCGCGAGGCGCGCTCCCGCGAGCCCCCGGAAGGGCGTTTTGCCTGGGAGCGCTGGGCCGGATTCATCCTGATGTTCGCGGGCTGCGCGACGCTCGAGGCATCGCGCCTGTCGAGCCTCGCTGACCATCTGCCGCTCGCGCCCGGGGGAATGCTCGGGACCATGCTGGCGGATCCGACGTTCGATGCCCTCGGTCCGGTCGGCAGCACGATCGGGCTGATCGTGATCATCGCGGCGGGCTTCAGCCTGTGGTCGGGTTGGTCGTGGCTGACCATCGCCGAGCGCGTCGGCGCGGTCCTGGAATGGACCGTGCTCAGCACCATCCGGGTCATTTCCGAGCGCAAGGACCGCCAGATCGGCGAAGCTGCCGCGGTGGCCCGCGACGAACAGGTCCAGGGGTTGCGCAAGATCCTCGACGACGACAGCGAGCCGGTGCGCATCGAACCGGCAGTGACCCACCTCGCGCCTTCGGTTCGTGCCGAGGCCGAGCGCCAGAAGACGCTCTTCGTTGACCTGCCGGCCGACACCATGCTGCCGGCGCTGGCGCTGCTCGACACGCCGGCCCCGAGCCAGGCGGCGGTGGCCGAAGAGACGCTGCATTTCACCTCGCGCCTGATCGAGAAGAAACTCGCCGACTTCAACGTTACGGCGCGGGTCGAGGCCGCCTATCCCGGGCCGGTGATCACGCGCTACGAGATCGAGCCGGCGACCGGGGTCAAGGGCGCGCAGATCGTCAATCTCTCCAAGGACATCGCGCGCTCGCTGTCGCTGGTGTCGATCCGGGTCGTCGAGACCATCCCGGGCAAGAACCTGATGGGCCTGGAACTGCCCAACCCGCGGCGCCAGACCGTGCGACTCACCGAGATTCTCGGTTCGCAGGCCTACGCCGAGAGCAATTCGCTGGTGACGCTGGCGCTGGGCAAGGACATCGCCGGCAACGCGATGGTGGTCGATCTGGCCAAGATGCCGCACCTGCTGGTGGCCGGCACGACCGGGTCGGGCAAGTCGGTGGCGATCAACGCGATGATCCTGTCGCTGCTCTACAAGGCCGACCCGTCGCAGGTCCGGATGATCATGATCGACCCGAAGATGCTCGAAATGAGCGTCTACGAGGGGATTCCGCACCTGCTCGCGCCGGTGGTCACCGACATGCGCCACGCCGGCAACGCGCTCAACTGGTGCGTCGGGGAAATGGAGCGGCGCTATCGGCTGATGAGCAAGCTCGGCGTGCGCAATCTCTCCGGCTACAACAACCGGATCGCCGAGGCCGCGCGCCGCGAGCAGTTCGTGCCCAACCCGTTCTCGCTGACGCCAGACCAACCCGAGCCGCTGACCAAGCTGCCGACCATCGTGGTGGTGATCGATGAACTCGCCGACCTGATGATGGTGGTCGGCAAGAAGGTCGAGGAGTTGATCGCGCGGCTGGCCCAGAAGGCGCGGGCCGCCGGGATCCACCTGATCCTCGCTACCCAGCGCCCGTCAGTGGACGTGATCACCGGGCTGATCAAGGCCAACATTCCGACCCGGATCGCATTCCAGGTGTCGTCCAAGATCGATTCGCGCACCATCCTCGACCAGATGGGTGCCGAGTCGCTGCTCGGCAATGGCGACATGCTCTACCTGCCGCCGGGCAGCGGCGTGCCGGTGCGGGTCCACGGGGCGTTCGTATCCGACCAGGAAGTGCAGCGTGTGGTCGGGCACTGGAAGACCCTGGGCGAGCCCGACTACATCGAGGGCATCCTCGAGGGCGGGATTCCGGATGAGGCCGATACCGGCAGCGCCGTCGGTTTCGGCGGTCTGTCGCAGACCCTGGCCGAGGCCGGGGCCGACGGCGAGAGCGACCCGATGTACGACCAGGCGGTGGCGGTCGTGCTCAAGCACCGCCGGGCGTCGATTTCGCTGGTCCAGCGCCACCTGCGCATCGGCTACAACAGGGCGGCGCGGCTGCTCGAGCAAATGGAAAAATCCGGCCTGGTCTCGACCATGGCCACCAACGGCAACCGCGACATCCTGGTGCCAACCACCGCCGACGACTGAGGGGCTGCGCTCCGGGGCGTTGCCGCGGCTTGCCGCTCCTCTCGTTGTATCCTTGCATCCCGATCTGCATTTTCGCGACGAGTCACCGATGCTGCGCGTTCGTTTTCAAATGGCCTTGCTGGCGATGATGGCGCTGTTGCTGGCGAGTCCGGGGACGGGCGCGCAGGAAACAGGGGCAATCGCGCAGTTGCGCTCGTTCATGACTTCGACGCCCAGTGCGCGCGGCGACTTCGAGCAGATCAGTCCCGGCCGGGGAGGTCGCGCCAACGAGACCTCCAGCGGGACCTTTGCGTTCACCCGACCCGGCAAGTTCCGCTGGGAAGTGCGCAAGCCCTTTGAACAGCTGATGGTCGCCGACGGAGAACAGCTCTACTTCTACGATCGGGACCTCAACCAGGTCGTGGTCAAGAAGCTCAGCGAGGCTCTGGGGCAGACGCCGGCGGCGGTGCTGTTCGGCACTGGTGACCCGGGGCGCAGCTTCGCACTGCGTGACTTGGCCGAGCGTGACGGCCTCGCCTGGGTCGAGCTGGTGCCCAAGGCGCACGACGCCGGCCTGCACCGGATCGCCATCGGTTTTCGCAACGGCCTGCCGATCCAGATGGAAGTTCTCGATGCGTTCGACCGCACGACCTGGTTTACCTTCACGACCATGGTGCGCGACTTCAGGTTGCCACCGGAGACCTTCCGTTTCGCAATTCCCCCTGGCGCCGACGTGCTGCGCCAGTAAGTCCGCGCCAATGCGTTATGCTTGGTTGCAATGCACCATGAATACGAGGATCAGCCACCTTGACCGCACAATCCACCATCGCCGGTGACGAGACCAGAGAGCAGCGCACCGAAGTCCGAAAGGTCGTTGGCGTCATCTCGTTCGCGCACGGTGTTTCGCACTTTTTCCACCTGATCCTGGCACCGCTGTTCCCCTGGCTCAAGATCGCATTCGATCTGAGCTACGCGGAACTGGGGTTGCTGATGAGTATTTTCTTCATCGTCTCCGGCAGTGGCCAGGCGCTGGCCGGCTTCGTTGTCGACCGGGTCGGGGCCTTGCCGGTGCTGCTGGGCACGCTGGCCCTGTTCGTACTGGCCGCACTGGTGCTGTCGGTGGCCCCGGGCTATCCGATGCTGCTGGTCGGGGCCGCTCTGGCTGGCCTGGGCAATGCGCCGTTTCATCCGGTCGACTACTCGATCATCAACGCTCGGGTACCGGTGGCCAGGCTGGGCCGCGCCTACGCGATGCACGGCGTGGCCGGCAGTCTCGGCTGGGGCACCGCGCCGGTGTTCCTGGTCGGGTTGACGACACTCACCGGCAGCTGGCGCCTGGCGATGGTCGGCGCCGCGCTGCTCGCGGCCACTGCGCTGGCCACCGTCTGGTTCAATCGCCGACGGCTGGCGACGCCGGTAACCGAGCACGCCGCGCCGGCACCAGGGGCGCCGGTTCCGGGAACCGAGTCGGCGACCGCATTCCTGCGTTTGCCGGCGGTGTGGCTGAGCTTCGCTTTCTTCCTGACCTTTGCGATGGCGCTGGGCGGGGTGCAGAGCTTTGCAGCCAAGGCCGCCAGCGACCTCCATAACGTTCCGCTGGCGCTGGTCGGCGTCTGTCTGAGCGCCTACATGTTCGCGACTGCCGCCGGGATGTTCCTGGGCGGCTACCTGATCAGCGACCCGCAACGCGCCGAACGGATGATCGGGGCCGGCTTCGGCATCGCGGCAGTGGTGGCCATCGCGGTGGCAGTGCTGCCGCCGCTGGGCAAGTCGATCCCGGTCTTCTTCGCGATCATGGGGTTCGCGGCCGGGATGGCGACGCCCTCGCGCGACATGCTGGTCAAGCGTGCCGCTCCTCCGGGGGCGACCGGCCGGGTCTACGGAGTGGTGTATTCCGGGCTCGACATCGGGATGTCGGTCTCGCCCGCGGTCTTCGGAATACTGATGGATCAGGGCCATCCCAGCATGGTGTGGCTTGGCATCGCGCTGTTCCAGGGGCTGCTGATCGTCAACGCCTTCCGGGCCGGGGCGCGGACCCGGGTGCGCGGTGCGCAGGCCGGCGCCGTCGGAACCTAGGATCGCTACGTGAGCGCGGACCTGCTGACGCCGGCGGAGTCCGACGATCCGGGTGCACCGCTTGCCGAGCGGCTGCGGCCGCGAACCATCGACGAGGTCATCGGGCAGTCGCATCTGCTCGGCGCTGGCAAGCCGCTGCGGGTGGCGTTCACCTCCGGGCGCCTGCATTCGATGATTTTCTGGGGGCCTCCCGGTGTCGGCAAGACCACCCTGGCGCGGCTGATGGCCGGTGCGCTCGATGCCCGCTTCATTGCGATGTCGGCGGTGCTCGGCGGGGTCAAGGAAATCCGCGAAGCGGTGGCCGTTGCCGAGCACGAGCGGGCGCACGGACGGCGCACCATCGTCTTCGTCGACGAGGTGCACCGTTTCAACAAGGGGCAGCAGGACGCCTTCCTGCCGCACGTCGAGCGCGGACTGTTCGTCTTCATCGGTGCGACCACCGAGAATCCCTCCTTCGAGGTCAACGGCGCGCTGCTCTCGCGGGCGCGGGTCTACGTGCTGGAGCCACTCACCGCGGCCGAGCTCGACGAGCTCTTCGAGCGCGCGCTCCGGCTGGTGCCGGACGTCGCTTTCGACGCCCAGGCCCGTGAACGGCTGATCGGCTGGGCCGACGGCGATGCCCGGCGGCTGCTCAATGCCATCG
Organism: Burkholderiaceae bacterium; assembly: GCA_024643785.1. Lineage (GTDB taxonomy): Bacteria > Pseudomonadota > Gammaproteobacteria > Burkholderiales > Burkholderiaceae_E > JAGXFR01. The sequence goes on along the minus strand of JAHEMI010000002.1, from coordinate 12,642 downwards.
AGATCACCGCCGCGGCGGCGGAGGCGGCCGGGGTGACGAACGTTGCAGCCGGATTTCTGGAGGACGCGCTCTCCGAAAACCTGCGCCGTTTCGACAAGGGCGGCGAGGCGTTCCACGACCAGATCAGTGCGCTGCACAAGTCGGTGCGCGGTTCGGACCCTGACGCCGCGCTCTACTGGCTGGTACGGATGCTCGACGGCGGTGCCGACCCGCGCTATCTGGCGCGGCGAATCATCCGCATGGCCAGCGAGGACATCGGACTGGCCGACCCGCGCGCGCTGACCATGGCGCTCAACGCCGCGGACGTCTACGAGCGTCTTGGCACGCCCGAGGGTGAGCTGGCTTTGGCGCAGGCGGTCGTCTTCATGGCGGTGGCGGCCAAATCCAACGCCGTCTACGTCGCCTACGGCAAGGCCCGCGCGTTCGTCGCCGAGCACGGCTCCGACCCCGTGCCCATGCATCTGCGCAATGCACCGACCAGGTTGATGAAGGGACTGGGATACGGTCGCGGCTACCGCTACGCGCACGACGAACCGGACGCATTCGCGGCGGGCGAGACCTATTTCCCGGAGGGCGTGGCGGAGCGCTTCTACGAGCCTACCGACCGCGGCCTCGAGAAACAGATTGCCGACAAGCTCGCGGCGCTGCGTGCGCTCGGGTCCGACTGATAAAATTCAGCCTTTTGCCACGGGCCACTCCCAATGCTTGATCCCGCACTGCTTCGCAAGGACCTCGATGGCGTCGCCACGCGGCTCGCCGACCGGGGCTACGAACTCGACGTGACTGCGTTTCGCGCGCTGGAAGCCGAACGCAAGTTGATCCAGACCCGCACCGAGGAGCTGCAGGCGCAGCGCAACGCGCTCTCGAAGAGCATCGGGCAGGCCAAGGCCAAGGGCGAGGACGCTTCGGCGGCACTGGCGCAGGCAGCGGCGCTGGGCGCCGAACTCGCCGGCATGGTGGCACGCAACGATGCCGTGCAGGGCGCGCTCTCGGATCTGCTGATGCAGGTGCCCAACATGCCCCACGCGTCGGTGCCGGTGGGGCGCGATGCCGAAGGCAACGTCGAAGTGCGGCGCTGGGCGCCCGATGCCACCGGGCCGCAGAGCTTCGAGTTCCCGGCGCTCGATCACGTCGACCTCGGCGCGCCGCTGGGACTGGACTTCGAGGCCGGGGCGAAACTTTCCGGATCGCGCTTTGCGGTGCTGCGCGGACCCGTGGCGCGGCTCCACCGCGCGCTTGCGCAGTACATGCTCGACGTGCAGACCACCGAGCACGGCTATACCGAGTGCTACACCCCCTACATCGTGTCGGCGCAGACGCTGCGCGGCACCGGGCAGTTGCCCAAGTTCGAGGAGGACCTGTTCGCCGCCCGCAAGGGCGGGCAGGGCAGCGATGCCGGGCAGGGTGGCGGGGAAGACAAGGGTGAGGGGCAGGAAGCGCTCTACCTGATTCCCACCTCGGAGGTGCCGCTCACCAACCTGGTGCGCGGCGAGATCGTGCCGGCAGAAACCTTGCCCTTGCGCTTCACTGCGCATACGCCGTGTTTCCGCTCCGAGGCCGGTTCCTACGGCAAGGACACCCGCGGCATGATCCGCCAGCACCAGTTCGACAAGGTCGAGATGGTGCAGGTAGTGGCTCCGGAAACATCCTACGACGCTCTCGAGGAGATGGTCGGACACGCCGAGCGCATCCTCCAGGGTTTGGGACTGCCCTACCGGGTGATGCTGCTGTGCACTGGTGACATGGGCTTTGGCGCGGCCAAGACCTACGACCTCGAGGTCTGGCTGCCTGGGCAGAGCGCCTACCGCGAGATTTCCTCGGTGTCGAACTGCGAGGCCTTCCAGGCACGCCGGATGCAGGCGCGTTATCGCAACGCTGCCGGGCGCACCGAACTGCTCCATACCCTCAACGGTTCGGGGCTTGCGGTCGGGCGCACCCTGGTCGCCGTGCTCGAGAATTACCAGAATGCCGATGGCAGCGTCACCGTGCCGCCGGCGCTCCGGCCTTATATCGGCGGGTTGGAGGTGCTGCGCGCCTGAGCAGCGAACGGCGGGTCAGGCTGCTATAATCCGCGGCCTCGACTGTTGATCTCGGTCCCGCGGAAGGGTGGCAGAGTGGTCGAATGCGCCGGACTCGAAATCCGGTTTACGGTTTCGCCGTAACGTGGGTTCGAATCCCACCTCTTCCGCCAAGATTCCAGCAAGGAAGCGCCCCGTGGGGCGCTTTCTTGCGTCTGGAGCCCGCTACTTGTCCGGCGTCTTGCAGGGCGGCAGCAGCGCGCTGACATCCTTGAGCACCTGCTCGATGCTGGTATCGAGCTTGCTGTAGAAGCCGTCGACCCAGCCTTCCAGCTTGGCTTTCTCAGCCTTGGTCAGAACCTTGGCGGTGATGACGATGATCGGAACCTGGTGCCACTCCCGGCGCTTGCGGTATTCCTCGATGAATCCGAATCCGTCCATCTCTGGCATCATCAGATCGAGAAGGATCAGTGCCGGCCTGGTCTCGGAGAGTTTCTTGATGCCGACCCGGCCGTTTTCCGCTTCGATGATGGTCGTGTTTTCGTTCGCCAGGTATTTGCGCATGATTTCGCGCGTTGCCTTGTCATCCTCGACCAGGAGGACGGTCCGGTTTTCGCCCTGACCGAGAAAGCGCTCGAGCACGCCAACGAGCTTTTTCCGATCCACGGGTTTGGACAGGAACTCCGACGCCCCCAGCGAGAAGCCAAGGCGCTTGTCCTCGGAAATCGTGACCATTACCACCGGAATGTGGGCTGTGTCGGCGTTCGACTTCAGCGCGGTCAACACCGCCCAGCCGTCGGTATGGGGCATGATCACGTCCAGCGTGATGGCGTCCGGCAGCAATTCCTTCGCCTTGGAGATGCCGTCCTTGCCGCTGCCCGCCGCAACTGTCCGATATCCAGATGCCGCCAGGTTGCGCTGCAACATGTCCCGCACGTTGAGGTCGTCGTCGATGACCAGGATCAGCGGTGCGTCATCACTTACCTTGCTGGAGCGCAGCGGTGCGTCGGGCTGATCTTCAACCTGCAGCGAACGGCCGTCGGCCAGCACCTTCATCGTGAAGGTGGTGCCGACGCCAGGTTGGCTGGTTGCCGTGACGTCGCCACCGAGCATCCGGCAGAACTCGCGGGTGATGGTCAGGCCCAGCCCGGTGCCGCCGTAATTCTTGGATGTCGATGAATCCGCCTGGGTGAACGGATCGAACACCCGTTCCAGCTGCTCCTTCGTCATGCCGATGCCCTGATCGGCGACCGCGAAAACCAACAACTCTCCGGCTGCAGACTTTTCGGTCGTGGCGCGCAGACTGAGTCCGCCTTTCTTCGTGAACTTGGCGGCGTTCGACAACAGGTTGAACAGGTTCTGCCGCAGCTTGGTCAGATCGCTATGAACCTTGCCGATCTCCTTGTCGATATTGACCTCGAGCACATTGTCGTTTTTTGCAACCAGCGGCTTGATGGTGTTGGCAACGTCCGCGAGCATCTCGGCGACATCAAATTCCTCGATATAGAGTTCGATCTTGCCAACCTCGATTTTCGAAAGGTCAAGAATGTCGTTGATCAGTCCGAGAAGGTGTTTGCCGGCGCTCTTGATCTTTTCCAGATCCGGGATGTAATCGTCGTTCTCGTCATCCTTCACATCGTCGATCAACAGCTCGGAATAGCCAATGATGGCGTTCAGCGGCGTGCGCAGTTCATGGCTCATGTTGGCCAGGAATTGCGATTTCGCCGAGTTGGCCTGGACCGCCGCATCGCGTGCGATCGCCAGTTCCTCTTCGTTCTTCTTCGAATCGGTGATGTCGGTATAGATCGACACCGTTCCGCCCTCGCTCGTCGTGAACCCCTCTGTGCGGTACCAGCGGCCATCGGGGGCCTGGTCCGTGGACTGTCGGGTGGTGTTTTGGGCGCGGAACTTCAAGACGTTCTGAATCCAGGCCTCTTGCGCTTCCGGAGTCTTGTCGGCATGGCGGATCGGGGCATTCATCCGCAACTGTTGCGAAAAATGGTCGCCGATCTCGGGTTCGACGCCTCCGGTGAAACTCTTGATGACCTCGCGATATTTCCCGTTGAACAGGATCATGCGGTCATCCTTGTCGAACAGCACGAAGGCCTGCCCCATCACTTCAAGCGCGTCGGTCAGGCGCGAGTGCGCCACCGCGGCTTGCTTCTGGCTGTGAGCAAGGGCTTCCTCGGCGCGCTTGCGTTCGGCAACCGAACCAAGTTGTGCGCCGACGTGCTCCAGCGTTTTGATGATTTCGATATTGGCCGGGGTCACGTTGTGGGCGAAGAATTCCAGAACTCCAATCACCTGCGAATCGACCGTGACCGGGAATGCCATGGCGGACTTGAGCCCGGCCTTCTTGATGAATTCCTTGCGGCGAAACCCCTTGCGCGTCGACAGGTTCTCGACCCAGACCTCGCGGCCGGCAGCAACCACCTGACCCGGCAAGTCGCCGGAATCGCCAAATCGTAGCCGTTCGGTAGCCTGCCTGAGGTTCGACAGGGCGGACGAAGTCTCGATGTGCCAGATGCCGCTGGGGACAAGTTCGCTGCGGCCCTCAAGGGCTGTAACGATATAGGCGTGACCTACCGGCCAGCGGGTATAGGTACATATCTCATGGAGCGCGGATTGCAGCGCCGCCTCGAAGTTCTCGGCACTGTTCGCCGCCAGCACGATGTTCTGCAGCAGCCGCACCGACGCTGTGCGCTCCGCGATCCGACGCTCCAGATGGGCATTCGCCTCGACCAGCGACTGCTGCGCTTCGATCTCCGAGGTAATGTCACGGCCATAGATATTGGCGTATTCCTCGCCCTCGATCGGCGAAACCGTGAACAGGAAGGTCCGGTCACCGCTTTTCAGGTTGACAGTCTGGATGGTGCGCGTCCCCATGGCTTCAGCGCTGGTCTTGGCCAGCGACGGAGTCAGCCTGAGCGGAGTGCCGCGTTCGATCACGCCAGGAATCGTTTCCGACGCCTGGTTGCAGAACACGATATCGCCGTTGCCCAGCGCGCGCATCACCGGGGCGGGATTTTCGTCGGGGAACTTGGCCAGGCTGATCGCGTGAGCGGCAGCTTCACGCGCTTCGGTGACATCCCTGCCGTAGATGTTGATGTATTTCTGTTCGGGAACGGGGACAACCGCCAGTTCGTAGATGATGTCACCGACCGGGAAGTCCAGCCGCTTCACCGATCCGGCCTTGAAGCAGTCGCGCGCCTGCTTCGCCAGTGCCGGGTTGATCCTTTCGTTCTCGGGGTCGATCAAGGAGGGGATCGTTCGCGAGAACTTGTTGGCATAGAGGGTTTGCCCCCTGGAGTTCAGCCGCAGAACGGGGCTGTTGAACTCGTCCGGCAGCCGCGCAAGTCCCTCGACGTCCGCCGCCGATCCAGGAACGATCTTGCTCTTCTTGGCAACCATTTCTATTTCCTCATCCGGCGATAGTGAGCGCGAGGGGGCAGCCGTTACCGGTCAGACTTGAAGCCGATTTTCAGATGGGTGTTGTCGCAGAAGGGCTTGGTCTTCGAGCCGCCGCAACGACACAGCCGGACTCTCTGCACCCGGTCAACGTTGCGGTTGGTCCCGGCGATTATTTCCAGGTTGCCCTCAACCTGGAGCGGGCCGTTCTTCTGCGGCGTGACCACCAGGGGACCATTGCGGACCTTGAGCGGCTCGGACGGCCGCGTGCCGGGCTCGCCGGTAGCCTTGAAGCCGATCGCTTTATGGGAGTTGTCGCAGAAAGGCTTGTTTTTCGATGCGCCACAGCGGCACAGGGTGGCGCGAAATCCGACCTTCTCGCCATCGAGCTCGAGTGGCGCGTGAAACGCGTATGGTCCGTCCTCGCGGATATTGACCGTGTTCACATGAGGTGCGGGCTCGGCCTCGGTAGCGCCCTTGGGAACGTAGCTCACCGCGCCTGACGGGCAGTTGTGGGCGACCGCACGCAGGTCCTGGGTTTCCATCCGGTCGGGCCAGATCCACTGGCCCTCGACGCCGGACAGGAACACCTCCGGCGCGCCCAGGACACAGAACCGGGCGTGGATGCACTTACTGGTGTCGAAGCTAAGGATCATGTCCCGGCCTTCCTCGCGACCGACCGTTTCAGCGGCGCCGCTCTGGTCAGCCGCTGCCGGTTTTGGCTTGTCGTCATGCGGTTTCACCGCCGCGACGACGCGCGGCGCGCCCGGCGCGCTGATTTTCGAGGCCAGTCCGCGCAGTGCATCGCCGATGCCATCGAGGGCGTGGCCTGCGGGGAACAGGCGATCTGCCTGATTGGCCATTTCCTCCATCCGCTCGGACATCATGCGCATCTCGGCGCGTCCTTCCGGCACCCGCGCCACGTCGCGCAGCATGGTAAAGGTCATGCCGGCATTGACCCCTGGCGCCGACTCGCTGGCCGGGAGCGAGGCCAGGTGCTCGCAAACCGGCGTCAGGATCGACATCAACTCGCGCGCCAGGGTCACGAACAAGCGCTTGTTGTCGGCGTCGTCGGCAGCGCGGCCGTATGACTGCACCAGGCAGCGCAGCATGTGGCCGTAGACCGAATTGGCGAAATCCAGCACCGCGACAGCCGCGGGGTTGTCGATCAGGATGCAGCCTTCCTGGCGGTCTTCGCGATGCATGACCGGGTTCCTGGCCACCGGAAAGGCGGGGGCGAAACCGGGATCGTCCTTTGCCAGCTGCTCGAATTGCGCTCGCAGGGCACAGAGCTTGGCGTAGTGGCTGTCCTCGGAGTGCTGGGCGGCGCCTTCGCCCTGCGTGACAATCGTCTCGATCGCCGCCGTCGCGCTCGCCAGGTCGGTGACCAGCGACAATCCCGGCAGCGGCGCATCTGCAGGACCGACCTGGGCGGTCTTGTCGCCGCAGAAGAGCGTTTCCTCGCCCAATTTAGCCGCCAGAACCTTGAAACCGTGCATGATGCCGCGATAGAGATGACCGATGGTCAGGTAATCCTGTGCGCTGGGCATGATCGTGCCCTTGGGCGCGGTCCGGTGGTAATCCGCCGGGTGCACGAATTCCGGCGCATCGTGCAGGTCGACACCCTCGGGGCGCTCCAGGAATATCGCGTGGTCGATCAATGCGGGCGAAAACCCGAACAGCTCGAGGTCCACGCCAGCCGCGTGATAGCCCTGCGGGACCGGGAAATTGGGTCGCGAAAAATGGGGCCCGGCACCGATGGCTGCGGCCAGGTTGGCGACCAGCGTCAGGTGGGTCATCTCCTCGATCGCGACTCTGGTCATCGCGCCTTTCCAGGAGGCGACGATTCGCGCCTGCTCCGGCGTCAAGCCGTCATGCTCGCCGCGTTTCAGGCTCCAGATGCCGTAGAAATAGCAGCACATCACGTTGTGCTCGATCGCAGCGGCCTCGGCCAGCATGTAGATCAGCTCTTCCCGCGTCTCGATGCGAATCTTGGGCTCTGAACTTGTCATTTAGACGTTCCCGCTCCTGTAACGATTCGTATTTGCCGCTACCAAGCATCACACAGATAGCGATTCTTGTTAAGAAATGCTGCCATAGCGCGTAGGGTCTGACGGATTCCGCACCGCCAGCCGGGTCAATAGCGTTGAAATTTCCCGAACAATTGGATTCGACTAGACTGGACGCAGCGTTTCCGGAGCTGGCAGGGGGTGGATGCGGATGCAACAGCGGGAGTCCGAGGCGGCAGGAACGGTCATTGCGCTTGAGTTCGTCATCGGCGTGACCGGCCACCGGGACTGCTGCCCGGCCGACGAGGAGGCGCTGAAAACCCAGATCAGGTCAGTTCTTGCCGGCATGAAGGAGCGGTTCGATCGCCTGCCGATGCGGGTCGTCACCGGGCTGGCGGAAGGAGCAGATACGCTGGTCACCGAGGTCGCGCTTGATCTCGGCCTGCCGGTCTCGGCGGTGCTGCCGATGCCGCGCCAGGATTACGAACAGGACTTCGCAGGTGAGGCCCTGGCCCGCTTCACCGCGCTCGCCGATGATGAGCGGGTGGTGGTCCACGAACTGCCGGTGGCGGGCGAAGCGGCCAATGGCGGCCTGGACAGCCCGGAGGCCCGGGTTGTCCAGTACCAGATGCTGATGGATTTTCTGGTCCGCCGCTCCAACGCGCTGCTGGTGCTCTGGGACGGCAAGGCGCTCGAGAAGAAAGGCGGGACCTCGGACGTGGTTTCGGCGTTTCTGTCCGGATCCGGCAAGCGTGGCAGCGCGACCGGAATCGGGAGCGAAGGTCCAGCTTTCGAAAATTGCGGCGACCTGGTGATCTGGCTGAAAACGCCGCGCGCATCCGCGCCGGGGGCGGTCAAGATGGGCGAGGCGTCCTATCTCGCGTCGGAATCATCGGGCATGGTCTTCGCCGAAGTGGCCAGCATCCCGGCCCAGTTCGCAGCCCGATGGGCAGGGTTTGAGTCCTACGCCCGTGATCGGTATTCAGAACAGGGCCGCCAGTTTCCGACTTATCCGCTGGCCGAGGAAAGCAGCAACGGGTCGTCAGTTCAGGCGATGGCCATCAACCGCGAGTTCCAGCGTGCCGATCAGCTGGCGATGGCCAGCCAGAGGTTTTCCGACGAGCTGTTCAGGGCGTTTGCGCTGATCGCCGCTGCCATGGGGTTCTTCTTCCTGGTCTATGCCAAGCTCGCAGCCCTGGGGCTGTTCCTGGTGTTCTACGTCGGCCTCTTTCTGGTCGGCTATAGCCTGTTCAAGCTTGGCGCCAGGCAACGCTGGTTCTCGAAACACCTCTCGTATCGCGCGCTGGCGGAAACAATGCGCGTCCAGTATTTCATGCTGGTTTCCGGGGCTGGCCAGAGGTTCAGCACCCGGCGGATCGTCAACCTGACGAGCGTCGACCGGTTCAAGGGTTTCGAATGGCTGCAGGATGCGGTCCGCTGCATGGAGCCGCTGACCTTTGAGCGGCACGTCGCCGACGGCAAACGGCTCGAGCTGGTGCACAAACACTGGATCGGCGAGCAATGCAGCTATTTCTCGCGCAAGCTGGCTGTCTTGCACCGCAAGCATGAGCGCCTCGAGGTCATCAAGGCGTCCTTGTTGCTGGGCTCGGTCCTCGGCGCACTGGCCCTGATCCTGTTCAAGTATTCGCTCTACGAAACCCATATCGCCGGCTACGACGGCAAGACCTGGCTGGTATTCCTGATGGGCCTCCTGCCACTGTGGCTGGCGGTGTGGGAGCTCTACCAGGGCAAGATGGCGACGCGGGAACTGCTCTGGCAATATGCCAACCAGCGGCGTTACTTCGTGGCGGCCAGCAACCAGATGGAGGTGCTGGCAGACGTGAACTCCCGACTTCGGGTGGTCACCGATCTGGCGGAAAGGGCGCTGGCCGAGATCTTTCTCTGGTCGGCGCATCGTTTCCATCGTGAACACGAACCGCCGGCGGCGGGCTGAGCGATGACTGGCGCCAACACGGGACACGATGAGTTCAAGGCGATGCTGTCGGAATTGCGGCACGACCTGCGCACGCCGATCGGTCACATCATCGGCTATGCCGAAATGATCGCCGAGGAGCTGGAGGATGACGCCGCGGGGCTCCAGGCCAACGATCTGGAGGCTATCCGCAATGCCGGCCAGAAGATGCTGGGCCAGATCGACCAGTATTTCGGTGCCACCAAGGCTGCGATCGAGGAAATCAGCTTCGCCGACGCCCAGTTCCAGTTGCGCCTGCAACTGAACCATATCGCCGGCTATACGGAGATGCTGCGCGAAGACGCGATCGAGGGCGAACGCGACGAGATTCTCGCGGACCTGGACCGCATCGCGTCGGCCCAGACCGTGGTCCTGGAACTGGTGGAATCCGTGGTCGCTCGTTTCGAACAGTCGGCCCGGAAAGGTGCCGGCAGACCGAGCGACAAACCGGCAGCGATACCGGCGGGCAGGCAGGGCTCGATCGCCGGCGTCGGCGGCGAGATCCTGGTGGTCGACGATGATTCGGCCAACCGTGAACTTCTGGCGCGTCGCCTGGCCCGCAGCGGCTACAGTTCGTGTTGCGTGGCCGATGGCGATGCGGCGCTGGCCGCGCTCCAGGACCGGCGTTTCGACCTGATTCTTCTCGACCAGATGATGCCGGGAAAGTCCGGGCTCGAGGTGCTTGAAATCATCCAGGGCAATTCGCGCCTGCGCACCATTCCGGTCATCATGCTGTCGGCGTCCGACGATTCCGACCTGGTCGTGCAATGCATCCTGAACGGAGCCGAGGACTACATTGCGAAACCGTTCAACCCGGTGCTGCTCACCGCGCGGATCAACGCGTGCCTCGAGAAGGTCCGCCTGCGCCGAAACGTGGCGCGGCAGTTGCGGGTGTTCATCTCGTCCCCGGGTGACGTGATCCCCGAACGGCTGATCTGCAAGTCGGTCATCAATCGACTGAACGAGGAATTCTCGGGCAAGGCCTTTCTGGTCCCGATCCTCTGGGAAGAGGAGCCGCTGTTGGCCTCGGACACCTTCCAGGCCCAGATCCATCCGCCGCGCCAGACGGATATCTATATCGGGATCCTGTGGTCGCGAATCGGCTCGCCGCTGCCGGATACGATCCTGCGCGAAGACGGGACGGTCTATGATTCCGGCACCGCTTTCGAGTTCGAGGATGCCCTGCACGGCTTTCGTGAAAACGGCCACCCCGAGATGTTGCTCTACCGCAAGACCGGCGCCCCCGAGGTCTCGCTGGCGGACCGGGAAATGGTATTGGAGAGCCTCGACCAGATCGAGCGCCTGGCCCGCTATGCCGAGCGTTTTCTGATCGGTGCGGACGGCAGCTATGTCGCGGCGTTCCACAATTTCGACGACGCGCCCCAATTCGACGCCATGCTTGAAACGCACATGAGGAAGCTGGTCGAGCGCATCCTGGCCGCGGACCGTGCCGACTAGCCGGCCGACCCTGCTGCTTGCAGGGAACACGGGCCCGTGCAAAGGTTTGATCTTCTGCGAACAGTGTGGAAAGGACCAAGATGACAAAGATCTTGCTGGTCGAAGATAACGAAATGAACCGCGACATGCTGTCCCGACGCCTGAAGAAGAAGGGCTTCGAAGTGACCATGGCGTTTGACGGCAAACAGGGCGTGGAAATGGCCATCGAACAGATGCCCGACCTGATCCTCCTCGACATGAGCCTGCCGGTGATGGACGGCTGGGAAGCCGCGGGCCACCTGAAGCGGGACGAGCGCACCAGGCAGGTGCCGATCATCGCGCTGACCGCCCACGCCATGGCCGGCGACATGGAAAAGGCGCTCGAGGCCGGGGCCGATGATTACGACACCAAACCGGTCGATCTGACACGGCTCCTGGGAAAGATCGAAGCCCTGCTCGGGAACTGATGCATTGGCCCGCTTCGAGTCCGGCCGCGGCGCATCCTGATGAACAAAGACGAACTCAAGAAGGCCTTGATCGAAGGTGGCGCCGCCTGGGACGAAGCGCGGGCGCATCTGGCGGATGCGCCCGATGCGTTCCGGGGCGGTGACTTCAGCGAGTCCGGGTTCAGTGGCCAGAACCTCGCCAACCTCGATTTTTCGAACGCTGATTTCTACAAGGCGGACTTCTGCGCCACCAACCTGAAGAACTCGGTATTCACTGGTGCCGACCTGACGAACGCCGCGATGAAGAAGGCCGCGCTCTACAAGGCCGATTTCGGGCGCGCCGTCCTGCAGGAGGCCAATCTTTCCCACGCGGACTTGTCAGCGACCAATTGCGAGGGCGCCGACTTTCGCGGCGCTGTTCTCACCGGGGCCAATCTGAGCGGGGCGAACCTTCGCAACGCCGATTTTTCGCATGCCGACCTGTCGGGAGCCGACCTGAGCCGTTCCGATATCACCGCGGCCAAGTTTCATTTCGCGAAGCTTACCGACGCCAACGTGACCCACCTTGTCTACGGCGGGTTCCGTGCGATGGCCGGGCTCTACTACGGTGTGCGCGGCGTCGACGCGACCTATGGCAATGCCCTGTTCGTCCGCGATGCCAAGGACCAGGACTATATCGACACCCTGCAGCAGATGCTGCTCGACAAGCCGGCAGGCAGCTCTCGCAGGGCTGGGCTGTTCCTGTTTCGCGCCTGGGCGCTGATCGACCACGGAAGAAGCCTGCCCAAGGTGGCGGGCTACGCCTTCCTCATCGCGACCATTTACGGGTTGATCTACCTGATGGACATGAAGTTTGACTGGCAGATCATGGACTATTCCAATTCGGCCAGGACCTGGTTCACCCCCTTCTACTACTCGGTCGTGACCTACACCACGCTCGGGTTCGGCGACGTGACCGCTGACAGCCTGTTGGGCGAGATCCTCGTGATCAGCGAGGTCATCATCGGTTACTTCACGCTCGGTCTGCTACTGGCGATCCTGGCCAATACCATCGCGCGCAGAAGCTGACCGGGAGGACGTTTCGCGCTGCGCTTTGGCCGCACCCAGATTCGCTCGGTACTGGCGCAAAAACTCCCAACAGCGACGGAATCATTTAACCTTGCAGTCTTGGTTCCTGCCAATTCACTGGCAAGGCTACCCGGGGCATTGCAGCGAGATTACTGCTCAGACAAGCGAGACTTCGATATGCGCAAGTACCTACACATCACTCTTGGTGACCGCTCGGTCAGGACCGAGGAACTGCACGGTGAGGAAATCGTGCGCGCAGGCCGCTACTTCATTGCCAAATCACT
>JAHEMI010000056.1 GCA_024643785.1 Burkholderiaceae bacterium | reverse complement strand
TGCAGGCTCATCGGCGCCATGGATCAGGTTGTAGCCGCGCGCCACCGCCGCGCCGCCGCCCGCGCCGAGGATCCCGCCGGTGATCATCCCGGCGCCCAGCGTCAGTCCGCCCAGATGCAGGTCCGCGACCAGGCCGGTGAGCGCGCCCGACAGGATTCCGCCCAGCGCTGCCGCCCGCCCCTCGCCGATGTGCCCGGGGTCGGCCATGTGCTCGCGCAGGCGCTGGATCACCAGCGCCGTGGCACTGCCCTCGAGAGCGTGCAGCGTGATGAGCTGCTGGGTCGCTTCGCGGGTCTCCTGGTCGAGCCGCAGGGCGAGCGCGTCGATGGCGCGTTCGCGCTCGGCGCTGCTGCCCTTGCCGCCCAGCCCGATCTTGCGCAGCACCTGCTGCACCATGCCCTTCGGTGCCGCGGCGCCGAGCGGCTCGCGGTCGCTGGCGGCGCGCGCGATCTGTTCCGCCACGACCGCCATCGCCGCTTCGAAGCGATCGAGGCTGCGCGTGTTCCAGGCCTCCGTCAGGCGCGCGAACGCGGCGCGCTTCTCTTGCGGCACGTACTTCTCGAGCGCGCGCAGCAGCACTCCTTCCTGCACCCAGCAGCGGGCGAAAGCGTCGAGCGTCAGCACCTCGCGCACCACGCCCAGCGGGGCGACGTGCTCGCGCCAGCGCTGCTCCTCGGCGCGCTCCTCGGCAGCGGGCTTGGGCGGCCCGACCTGGTTGAGCAGCAGCACCACCGGCTTGCCGATCCAGGCGAGGATCTGCATCTCCGCGCCAACGTAGCCAGCGTCGCGCGGATCCTCGGCGGCGTTGGCGAGATAGAGCACGACGTCGGTCGATTCGCGCGCCGCGCGCATCGCCTGCTGGCTGCACCAGAAGGGGCGGTCACGGTAGCGGTCCCAGATCTCGCGCAACATCCAGCCGACCGGATTCTCCGATGCCGTCAGGCGCTTGACCAGCCGTACCGAGTCGCCAAAGCCGGGCGTGTCCCAGAGCCGCAGGATGTCGCCCTCCGGGGTCTCGAGCAGCACGTGCGACTCCGCGATCTCGGTGACGTGCGGGGCATCGCGAACCTCGCCGATGTCACGCGCAAGCAAGGTGCGCGCCAATGTCGTCTTGCCGGCATTGGTGTGCGACAACAGGCACAGGTCGATGGCCGAATTGGCTGGGCTCATTGCTTTCGTCCCCGGTAGTCGCGCGTGAAGCGCGCGGCGAGTTCGCGCTCCACGGCAGCGAGATCAGGATCCTCGAGATCAGCGAAAACCGCCGTCAGGCCGCGCGTGCCGGCGAGCGCCGACCAGGCCTCGCGCCGCTGCGCCAGACGCTCGCCGACGCCCGGCTGCGCGCCCAGGCGCCGGCGATAGGCCGATTCATCGACCAGCACCAGCACCGGATCGGGGGTGTACTTCTGCAACGCGTCGATGAACGCGCCGTGGTTCTCGGTCTCGGGCGTGGCGGCGAGATTGAAGAGCGCGATCACGTCGATCATCGTCGCCGGCGCCGCATCGCCCGCGGCCGGGGCAGCGTCGGCGAGAGCGTCCTCACCGCCGAACGCCACCGGCTCATCGGCCTGCAACTGCACCCGAGCGCCGTAGAGGTGCTCGGCGAGGTGATGGACGCCGGCCCGCACCTGGGCGCTGGGCGTGTAGCCGTAGGGCACGATCCGCACCCGGGTCGGATCGGCCGGCCAGTCGGCGAGCAACCGCCGGAAATATGATTCCGTCAGCGGCACCGGGAAGTCGCTCGCCAGGCGACGCTCGCGCCAGCGCGCCAGCGCGGCCAGCGCCAGCCGCGGTGCCACCACCACGAGCGCCGCCGCGGTGGCATAGAGGTGAATCCAGCGCGCTGCGTTCTCGCCGTTGCCCGCGCTCCAGCGCAGCGCCGCCAGAGCCGGGACGTCGGGGAACGGCAGCGCAATGAGCTTGGCCACCGGCGCCAGGAAAATCGCGAGCACGGCGTGCACCGCGGGCGCGTCGAGGAACGTGCTCTCCCAGCCGGCGCGGTATTCAAATACCAGGCCGCGCACGTAGAGGCCGGCGATGGCGCCGAGCGCGAGCAGTGCGGCGCTCAGGTGCAGCACCCGCGCCGAGCGCGCGATCACGAGCGGCGCCGCCGCCGTGCTCCAGTCGCTGACGAAATTCGCAAACGCTCCCGCCAGCGGTCCGGTCACGCGGCCGGACGCGGCCGCGCGCAGGCCCGCGAACTGGCGCGCCGTCCACCCGGGATTGCCGCCGCCGCGCCGGCCCAGGCCGCGCAGCGCCTCGAGCACCAAGAGCAGATAGACGACCAGGTTCCAGACCAGCAGGCCGAGCAGCGGAAAGGCCAGGATATTGATCGCCTGGCGGTCGGCGACGTGCTCGGCAAACACCCCGAAGAGGACCGCCAGCAGCGGCAGCAGCACCCCGATCCAGGAACGCCAGCGCAGCGCGCCGAAGCCGCGCATCGCCTTGGGAAAGCGCTCCTCGAGCTGGGTTGCCAGCAACTGCGCCCGCCGCGCCACGAAATCCGCCGCCGCCGGCCGCCGCCCCTCTTCGGCGGCGTTCCAGCGGGTGCGCTCGGCGGCGGCCCGCTGGGCCTCGCGCCGCTCGGCGGGACCGAGCAGCTTGCCCTCGGCGTCGCTCGTCTCGACGGCCCGGATCAGGAAAACCAGTCTGGCGTCAGCCTCGTTCATAGGCGCAGTCCGCGCTCCCAGGTTGGTTTCATCGGTTGCTGATCGCCAGCTTGATGCCAAATCCGACCAGCGACAACCCCGCGAGCCGCAGCGCCACGCGCCGCGCCCGGGGCGAGCTGCGCAAGCTCGCGGCCACGGCGTTGCCCGCGGTGACCAGCACGCCCTGGTAGGCGAGACTGATGATGCTGACATGGGCCATCAGCGCCGCCAGCGTCAGCAGCGACGAATCGGGGCGCAGGAACAGCGGGAAGAAGGCGACGAAGAACAGCACCACCTTGGGGTTCGTCAGGCTGATCGCGAAACCGCGCCGCAGGTGCGCGGCGGCCGGACGCGCCGGATCGGCAACCGCGTCGCCGGCCACCGGCCGGGAGCGCAGCAGCTGCAGCCCGATCCAGCACAGGTAGGCAGCGCCGAACCACTGCAGCGCGTTGAACAGCAGCTGGTTGGCGGCCATCACCGCCGCCAGTCCCGCAACCGCGGCCAGCATGTAGACCAGGTCACCGAGCAGCGTGCCGGCGACCGTCGCCAGCCCGGCGCGCACGCCGCCGCGCGCGCTGGCGTTGAGGATCGCGATGGTCCCCGGCCCCGGGATCAGCTGGAAGACGATGATCGCGGCGATGAAGCTGGCGTAGTTCTGGATCCCGAGCATGAACACTCTCCTTGGCGACAATTATCGCTGCGTTCGGGCCAATCCCTGGTCGTTCATCGAAACCGGATCCTCGAGCGGCTCGAGGTGGGTGGTGGTATGGGCCTGCGCAACCACGCCGCGCAGGTCGTGCTCGATGCGCTCCGACCAGTCGTGGCCCTGCTGCACGGTCCAGTGCCCGGGCACCAGCACGTGCAGGTTGATGAAGGCGTGGCTGCCCGCCTGGCGGGTGCGCACGGCGTGGAACTCCAGGCCCTGGGCGCGATAGCCCTCGAGCACCTCCTCGATGCGCCGGCGCTGCTCCTCGGGCAGCGCGCTGTCCATCAGGCCGGCGGCCGAGCGCTGCATCAGCTGCCAGCCGGTCCAGACGATGTTCGCCGCCACCGCCAGGGCGATCAGCGGGTCGAGCCACAGCCAGCCCGTGAACCAGACCAGGGCCACCGCGACAATCACTCCCGCCGAGGTCCAGACGTCGGTCATCAGGTGCAGCGCATCGGCTTCGAGCGTGATCGAATGGTGGTTGCGGCCGACCTCGCGCAGGATCCGCGCAGTGGTGAGGTTGATGATCGAGGCCAGCGCCGAGATCACCAGGCCGACCCCGACCGCCTCGAGCCCCCTGGGATTCAACAGGCGCTCGAACGCGGCATAGCCGATGCTGAAAGCGGCCAGCAGGATCAGGAAACCCTCGAAGGCGCTGGAGAAATACTCGGCCTTGCCGTGGCCGTAGGCATGGTCGTCGTCGGGCGGGGTCGACGCCACGCTCAGCATCCACAGTGCCATCAGCGCGCCGGCGAGGTTGACGAAGGACTCGATCGCGTCCGACAGGAGCCCGACCGAATCGGTCATGCGCCACGCCAGCCCCTTCAACAGGATGGTCGCGACTGCGGTCGCGATCGACAGCCAGGCGTAGCGCTTCAGCGCCGGATTCTGCATGTTCCCGCGGCCCTTGTGCGGGCGCCGGCGTCATTGCCGGCACCCGTCCGCCGCTACCCGATGGCGCTTCCCAGCACGGCGTGCAGCATCACGTTGCAACCGGCGGTGACGTGTTCGGGTTCGGCAGACTCGATCTCATTGTGGCTGATCCCGTCCTTGCAGGGAATGAAGATCATGCCCGCCGGGGCGAGCCGCGCGACATAGATCGCGTCGTGTCCGGCCCCCGATACCGCGCCCATGTTGCTGTAGCCGAGCTGTTCGGCAGCCTGGCGCACGGCAGCGACGCATTCGGGGTGGAACGGCACCGCCGCGTAGTGCGACACTTCCTCGATCTCGATCGGCAGCCCGGTCTGCTGCGCCAGCTTCGCGGCGTAGGCGCGCAGGTCGGCGTCCATGGTGTCGAGCAGCTTGGCGTCGACATTGCGCATGTCGATCGAGAACTTCACCGTGCCCGGTATGACGTTGCGGCTGTTGGGGTGGACGTGGACCATGCCGACCGTGCCCCGGCCGTGGGGCTGGTAGCGCATGGCGATCGCGACCACTTCCTGCATGACCTGCGCCGCGACCTGCATCGCGTCCTTGCGCAGGTTCATCGGGGTCGGCCCGGCGTGCGCTTCCATCCCGGTCACGGTGCAGTCATACCAGCGGATGCCCAGCACCCCTTCGACCACGCCGATCACCTTGTCGTTGTCCTCGAGCACCGGCCCCTGCTCGATGTGGGCCTCGAAATACTTGCCGACCGGATGCTGGCCGGGGACCTCGGAGCCGAGATAGCCGATGCGCTCGAGTTCCGCGCGCACCGTCTTGCCCTCGGTGTCCTTGGCGTCGTAGGCGGTCTGCAGCGTGAAAGCGTTGGCGAACACGCCCGAACCCATCATCACCGGCACGAAGCGCGAACCTTCCTCGTTGGTCCACATCGCAACCTCGAGCGGGGCATCGGTTTCGATGCCGTTATCGTTCAGGGTCCGCACGACCTCGAGACCGGAGAGCACCCCGTAGTTGCCGTCGAACTTGCCGCCGGTGGGCTGGGTGTCGACGTGGCTGCCCATCATGATCGGCGGCAGGCTGTTGTCGCGGCCGGCGCGGCGCATGAAGACGTTGCCGATCTGGTCGACCGTGATCGTCAGCCCCGCCGCCTTGCCCCACGAGACCACCAGGTCGCGACCCTGGCGGTCGAGATCGGTCAGCGTCAGCCGGCACACCCCGCCCTTCTTGGTAGCGCCGATCTTGGCGAGTTCCATTAGCGAATCCCACAGGCGTGGGCCGTTGATGCGCAGGGCATCGAGTGGCTTGCTGGTCATTCAGGTATCCCGATCAGTTTGTTGTGGTTGAGGAGGAGGCGTAGTCACTGCGTGGGCGACTACTCGACGTCGGTCAGCCGGCCATAGGTCTCGGGGCGCCGGTCGCGGTAGAACTGCCAGGTGTTGCGCACCGTGCGCACCATCTCCATGTCCAGCTCGTGGACGATCAGTTCGTCCTGGTCGCGGCTGGCGATCTTCTCGATCTGCCCGCGCGGGTTGACGAAATAGCTCTGGCCGTAGAACTCGCCGATGTTCCACGGCGCCTCGGTGCCGACCCGGTTGATCGCGCCGATCCAGCAGCCGTTGGCCACCGCCGCTGCCGGCTGCTCGAGCTGCCAGAGATATTCGGACACGCCGGCCACGGTTGCCGACGGATTGACGATGTACTCGGCGCCGTTCAGGGCCAGCGCCCGCCACCCTTCCGGGAAATGACGGTCGTAGCAGATGTAGACGCCGAGCTTGCAGTAGCGGGTCTGGAACACCGGCCAGTGCGAGCCACCCGGCTTGAAGAAGAACTTCTCCCAGAAACCCGCGACCTGCGGGATATGGGTCTTGCGGTACTTGCCGAGGTAGCTGCCGTCGGCGTCGATCACCGCCGCGGTGTTGTAGTACACGCCGCTCACGCTGTCGCGTTCGTAGATCGGCACCACGATGACCATCTGGTACTTGGCCGCGTAGCCCTGCATCAGCTTGACCGTGGGGCCGTCGGGAATCGACTCGGCGCTGGCGTACCACTTCGCATCCTGGCTCGGGCAGAAGTAGGGCTGGGTGAATACTTCCTGGAAGCTCAGCACCTGGACACCCTGCTTGCCCGCTTCCTCGATCAGCGGGATGTGCGCCGCGACCATCGCCTTGCGGATGGTCTCGGGGTCGGCATCGGTCGCTGCCTTGAGCGACATCTGGATCAGGCCGGCGCGCAGTTTCGACATGGCAGCTCTCCGGTTGGGTTGGTCTTCCTAGCGCACGACTGCGGTCGGCTTATTGGCCGTGGCGCTCAGCCCGGCGGCAATGAAGTTGTCGCCAAAGGCCGGACGCTTGAGGTAGCGGCCCGCGCCGCGCTCGGCGCGCAGGTCGCCCTGCACGAAGACCAGTTTTCCCTGGCTCACGGTGTGGCTCGGGATGCCGCGCACGGTGCGGCCTTCGAAGACGTTGAAGTCGCCCTTGCTGAACTGGGTCTTGGCCGAGAAGGTCTTGGTGCCCTGCGGGTCCCAGACCACCAGGTCGGCATCGGCGCCGACGCTGATCGTACCCTTGCGCGGATAGATGTTGAACAGCTTGGCCGCATTGGCCGAGGTCACGGCGACGAATTCGCTGGGCGTCAACCGCCCGGTATTGACGCCGCCGTCCCAGATCACCGCCAGGCGCTCTTCGACGCCGCCGCAGCCATTGGGAATCTTGGTGAAGTCGGCGCGCCCGGCGGCCTTCTGATCGGCGCAGAAGGTGCAGTGATCGGTCGCAGTGGTCTGCAGCACCCCGGACTGCAGGGCCTGCCACAGCGCCTCCTGATGTTGCGGGGCGCGAAACGGCGGGCTCATCACGTGGGCCGCGGCGGTCGCGAAATCGGCATTGCGATAGCCGCTGTCGTCGATCGTCAGGTGCCCGGCGAGCGCTTCGCCGTAGACCCGCTGGCCGCGCGCCCGGGCGCGGGCAATCGCCTGCGCAGCCTCGATGCACGACACGTGGACGATGTAGATCGGCACGTTGAGCATCTTGGCGATCACGATCGCGCGATTGGCGGCCTCGCCTTCGACTGCCGGCGGGCGCGACAAGGGGTGCCCTTCCGGGCCGGTGATGCCCTGGCGCAGCATTTCCTGCTGCAGCATGAAGACCAGTTCGCCGTTCTCGGCGTGGACGCTCGGCATGGCGCCCAGTTCCATGGCCCGGCGGAAGCTGTTCACCAGCGTCTCGTCATCGGCCATGATGGCGTTCTTGTACGCCATGAAGAGCTTGAAGCTGTTGACCCCTTCCTCGTTGACCAGCGTGCCCATGTCGCGGGCCACGCTTTCATCCCACCAGGTGATGGCGCCGTGCAGGCCCCAGTCGGCAGCGGACTTCTCGCCCCATTCGCGCCAGGTCCGGTAGGCCTCCATCAGCGGCTGCTTGGCACCGGGTATGAAGAAATCGAGAATCGAAGTGGTGCCGCCGGCCAGCCCGGCGGCGGTCCCGGTGAAGAAGTCGTCCATGGTCACGGTACCCATGAACGGCAATTGCATGTGCGTGTGGGGATCGATCCCGCCCGGCATGACGTACTGTCCGCCGGCATCGATTACCTGGCAGCCGGCTGGCGCCTCCAGGTTCTCGCCGACCGCCACGATCCGGCCGTCGACACACAACACGTCGGCCGCGAACTGCCGGTCGGCGTTGACGACGGTTCCACCACGCACATGAATTGCACTCATCCTCTATCTCCCGTATGCCCTATTGGCGCTTGGCAAAAATGAAGTAGTACAGGCCGGCCACTGCCAGGCTGAAGAACCAGCCGAAGTCGAACAGGTGCACCAGCCCGGCCGGCACGCCTTCCGCAGGCAGCACGCCCGATACCACCAGGTAACCCGGCAGGCACGGCACCACGCCGATCAGGAAAGCGATCAGCGCCTGGACGTTCCAGCCGTTGCTGTACTCGTACTTGCCGCCGCGGCGGAACAGGTCGTCGACCACCAGTTCGCCCTTGCGCACCAGGTAGTAGTCGACCAGCAGGATGCCGGCGATCGCGCCCAGCAGGGTGCCGTAGCCGCCCAGCCAGGTGAACAGGTATCCGCCCGAAGTGGCGAGCAGTTTCCAGGGCATGAACAGCAGGCCGATTACCGCGGCGATGATGCCGCCGCCACGGAAGCTGATCTTGCTCGGCGCCAGTTGCGAGAAGTCGTACGACGGCGAGACCAGGTTGGCCGCGACGTTGGTGGTCAGGTTCGCCAGCAGGATCACCAGCAGGCCGATCGCCGAGGCGAAGGAACCCATCTGGGTCAGCAATCCGTCGGGGAACAGTTGCGCCTTGCCGTAGAGGATCTGCGAGACCGAGAAACCGATCAGGCCGACCATCGAGAACAGCACCATCGGAACCGGCAGCCCGATCGCCTGGCCGATTGTCTGGTCCTTCTGGCTGCGCGCGAAGCGGGTGAAGTCGGGGATGTTCAGCGCCAGCGTGGCCCAGAACCCGACCAGTCCGGTCAGCGCGGCCCAGGTCTTCGGCCCGCCTTCGACGACTTTCGCCGGCATGTCGAGGATTTCCGAGGGCGACACTTTCATGAATGCCCAGACCACCAGCGCGAAGGCTGCCACGATCATCATCGGCGCGGCGATTTTCTCGAGGATGCGGATCGACTCCAGCCCCTTCCAGATGAAGTACAGGTGGACCACCCAGAACGCCATGAAGCAGACGAACTGCGAGGTACTGATGAACTGGCCCTCGGCAGGTCCGGCCAACGGAATGCCGATCACGTTGATGAAGCCGTGCAGTGCGAGCGCCCCGAAGTAGGTGTTGATCGAGAACCAGCCGCAGGCGACCAGTCCGCGCAGCACCGCCGGCAGGTTGGCGCCGATGACACCGAACGAGGCCCGGGCGAGAACCGGGAACGGGATGCCGTAGGTGGTGCCGGAACGGCCGATCAGGATCATCGGCACCAGCACGATACAGTTCGCGAGGAACACCAGCCAGAGCGCCATCTGCCAGGTGAATCCCTGGTCGAGCATGCTGCTCGCCATGGTGTAGGTCGGAACGCAGACCACCATCCCGATCCACAGCGCCGTGTAGTCGTCCCAGCGCCAATGCCTCTGCTCGACTGTCGTCGGCGCAAGGTCGTCATTGATCAGTGAACGGCCACCAGCGCCGCTTGCTTCCAGAGTTCCATTGCCCATCTCGTCCCCCACTGGTTATTGAAATGATGCTGTTTCCGGCTCCAAGGTCTAGCTATTGCCAGGTTCAACTGCGTTAAAAAGTCACTGCTCTTCTGCCGCCGCCTGTTCGGCGATCTGCCGCATCGGGTTGTTCGGGTGTGTCGTCCAGTTGGCGTATTCTGCCGAAACAACCGCACCAGTGCGAAGGTCTTTTTCCCCGGGCTTAAGGGTGCGCATCGTGATGCACTCCGGCACCGGGCAAATCGAGACGCAAAGGTTGCAGCCGACGCAATGCTCCTCGAGTATCTCGAAGTGCCGCCGGCCGTTCTTCGCGCTGCTGATCGCCTGGTGCGAAGTGTCTTCGCAGACCACGTGGCAGCGACCGCACTGGATGCAGGTGGACTGGTCGATGACCGCCTTGCCGATGTGATTGAGGTTCAGGTTGCGCCAGTCCGACACGCTCGGCACGGCCCGCCCGACCAGTTCCGCCACCGACTTGTAGCCGTGGGCGTCAAGGAAATTGGCCAGCCCGCTGTTGAGGTTCGCGACGATCTTGAAGCCGTAGACCATCGCCGCGGTGCAGACCTGGACGTTGCTCGCGCCGAGCGCAATGAACTCGGCGGCATCGCGCCAGGTAGTGATCCCGCCGATGCCCGAGATCGGCAAGCCGGCGGTGGCCGGGTCGCGCGCGATCTCGGCGACCATGTTGAGCGCAATCGGCTTGACCGCCTCGCCGCAGTAGCCGCCGTGAGAGCCCTGGTCGCCGATGCTCGGATGCATGACCATGGTTTCGAGGTTGACCCCCATGATCGAGTTGATGGTGTTGATCAGCGACACCGCATCGGCGCCGCCGCTCCTGGCCGCGCGCGCCGGGAAGCGCACGTCGGTGATGTTGGGCGTGAGCTTGACGATCACGGGCAGGCGGGTGTGCTGTTTGCACCAGCGCGTCACCATCTCGATGTACTCGGGCACCTGGCCGACGGCCGCGCCCATGCCCCGCTCGCTCATGCCGTGCGGACAGCCGAAGTTGAGTTCGACGCCGTCGCAGCCAGTGTCCTCCACCATGGTGAGGATGCGCTTCCAGGATTCCTCGTTGCACGGCACCATCAGCGACACCACCAGCGCGCGGTCCGGCCAGGCGCGCTTGACGCGGCGGATCTCCGCAAGGTTGGTCGCCAGCGGCCGGTCGGAGATCAGTTCGATGTTGTTGAAACCGATCACCTTGCGATCGTTCGACAGCAGCGCGCTGTAGCGCGGTCCGTTGACGTTGACCACCGGGTCGCCCTCGCCCAGGGTCTTCCAGACCACCCCGCCCCAGCCGGCCTCGAAGGCGCGCACGACGTTGTATTCCTTGTCGGTCGGCGGCGCCGAGGCCAGCCAGAAAGGATTGGGGCTCTTGATGCCCAGGAATTCGCAACTCAGGTCAGCCATGCATCCACTCCAGCCTGCTTGTCCATCAGTTGTTCGGGGGCGCGGCGGCCAGGCCGCTCAGGCCCTCAGCGCGGCGTCAATCGACGCCGCCGCGAGCTTGCCGTGCTCGACCGCCGCGACGGTCAGATCGAGGCCGCCGAAACGGCAGTCGCCCCCGGCCCAGACCCCGGGAAGGCTGGTCCGGCCGTCAGCGTCGGTGACGATCCGGCCCGCGCGCAGTTCGACGCGCCCCTCCAGCCCACCCTGGTCAAGCGATTGCCCGATGGCCTTGAGCACCATGTCGGCGGCGAGCACAAATGACTCGTCGCCACTCACCAGCTTGCCGTTCTCCATCCGGGTGCGCTCGAAGCGCATCCCGGTGACCCGGCCGTTCTCGCCCAGCACCTCTACCGGGGCCGCCCATTCGCGGATCAGCACGCCGTTGACCTTCGCCCAGTCGCGCTCATGGCCCGAAGCCGGCATGTCGGCAAGCCCGCGGCGATAGACGATGGTCACTTCGTCGGCGCCGAGCAGGCGCGCCTGCACCGCGGCATCGACCGCGGTCATCCCGCCGCCGATCACCAGCACCTTGCGGCCCACCGGGATCGCCCCGAGATCGGTCGCCTGGCGCAGGTCGGAGATGAAATCCACCGCCGCTCCCAGGCCCACGAGCTCGGGCTCGGGAATGCCGATCGACTTGACCGCGCCCAGGCCGATGCCGAGGAATACCGCGTCGTAATCGCGGACCAGCTCGTCGAGGCCAAGGTCCGCGCCCAATCGCGCCGAGGTGCGCACCTCGATCCCGCCGACCGACAGCAGCCACTGCACTTCCTGCTGGGCGAAACCGCCGGTGGTCTTGTAGGCGGCGAGACCGTATTCGTTGAGTCCGCCGAGCTTGGGACGGGCATCGAACAGGACCACGTCGTGGCCAGCGAGCGCGAGCCGGTGGGCGCAGGCGAGCCCGGCCGGTCCGGCGCCAACCACCGCTATCTTGCGGCCGCTCGGGGCGGCGCGCGCGAACAGCGGCGCCGCGTCCGCGGCGAAGAACCGGTCGGTGGCAAAGCGCTGCAGGTCGCCGATGGCAACCGGCTTGGACTCGCCGCTGTTGCGCACGCAGGCCTGTTCGCAGAGGACCTCGGTCGGACAGACCCGCGCGCACATTCCGCCAAGCGGATTGGCTGACAGGATGGTGGCCGCGGCGCCGCGCAGGTTGCCGTCGGCAATCCGGTGGATGAAGGTCGGCACGTCGATGCCGGTCGGGCAAGCCGTGGTGCACGGCGCGTCGTGGCAGTAGTAGCAGCGCTCGGCCTCGAGGAGCGCCCGGCGCACATCGAGCGGCCCATGGGCTGCGCAGAAGTTGCCCGCGTACTGCTCGGGTGCCAGCCGGGCACGACGGTCATCGGGCACTGTCACCAGCCACTGCATTCGCATCTCCCTAGCCGGGTCCCAGCGGCCCGGGCTGATCTGGTCATGGCTGCGGGCCGGAGTCCGGCCGCGAACCGGTTGATTTAGGCATGCTCTTACCATTTGGTCAATAAGGGTATTCCGACAAACCGGAAGCTGCGGCAACTGCTCGCAGCCGGTGCAGAATCGGGGTTATGCGACCCATCGGCCGGAGGCCATGAACCAAGCCGCGACAGCGCCCAAGGCAGCGGCCCGCCTGCGCCTCGAAGGAGACATCCTGGAGGCCGCCAAGCGGCTCTTCGCCCAGCACGGCTACGGCGGCGTTTCGCTCGACACCATCGCCAGCGAAGCCGGGGTTTCCAAGCAGGGGCTGCTCTACTACTTTCCCAAGAAGGTGGTGCTCTACCGCGCCGTGCTGCAGAACGTGCTCGACGTCTGGCTCGAATACATGGATGTGCTCGGTCACCCTGAGGGCGATCCCGAGACCGCGCTGCGCACCTATATCGCCGGCAAGCTGCGCTTCTCGCGCGAGCACCCGCACGGCTCGCGGGTCTTCGCCAGCGAGGTGATCGCCGGTGCGCCTCATTTCGCCGACGAGATCGAGCGCCGGGTCGTGCCGGCGTTGCAGGCCGACGAGCAGGTCTACCGGCGCTGGGTGGAGCGCGGCCTGTGCCGCCCCATGGACACCCGCCACCTGATGGTGGTGCTATGGGCAGCGACCCAGGCCTACGCGGACTTTGCCAGCCAGATCTGCCTGATCCTCGGCAAGCCGGAGCTCGAGGCGCAGGATTTCGACGATGCCGAGAAGGTCATCGTCGAAATGGTCCTGCGCGCAGTACTGAGAACTGCCGGCGACTAGGCAGCGATCGCCTGCTGGGCCGGGAAGTAGTCGTAGCCGAGATCCCTGGCCACGGCCTCGCAGGTCACCTTGCCGGCATGGATGTTCAGGCCGGCGAGCAGGTGGGCGTCGTCGCTGCAGGCCTTGCGCCAGCCCTTGTCGGCCAGCGCGATCGCGAACGGCAGGGTGGCGTTGTTGAGCGCGAAGGTCGAGGTCCGGGCAACCGCGCCGGGCATGTTGGCGACGCAATAGTGGACCACGCCGTCGACGACGTAGGTCGGCTCGGCATGGGTGGTCGCCCGCGAAGTTTCGAAGCAACCGCCCTGGTCGATCGCAACGTCGACGATGACGCTGCCCGGCTTCATCCGCGCGAGGTGCTCACGGCGAATCAGCTTGGGCGCCGCGGCGCCGGGGACCAGCACCGCCCCGACCACCAGGTCGGCCGCGAGCGCCTGCTCCTCGGTGGCCTCGGTGGTTGCGTAGAGGGTCTTGAGGCGCGGACCGAAGACGTCGTCGAGGTAGGCCAGCCGTTTGGATGACTTGTCGAGGATCGTGACGTCGGCACCCAGGCCCATCGCCATGCGCGCCGCGTTCAGGCCGACCACGCCGCCGCCGAGCACCACGACCTTGCCCGGCAGCACGCCGGGGACGCCGCCGAGCAGCACGCCGAGACCGCCGTTGGCCTTTTGCAGCGCCACGGCACCAACCTGGATCGCCATCCGGCCGGCGACTTCGCTCATCGGCGCCAGCAGCGGCAGGCCGCCGAAGCGGTCGGTGATAGTCTCATAGGCGATTGCGGTGCAGCCCGAGGCGACCAGACCCTTGGTCTGGTCCGGATCCGGCGCCAGATGCAGGTAGGTGAACAGCAGCTGGCCCTTGCGCAGTTGCGCGTACTCGACCGGTTGCGGCTCCTTGACCTTGATGATCATTTCGGCAGCGGCAAAGATCTCGCTCGCCTGCCTGGCGATCTTCGCGCCGGCGCGCACATAGTCTTCGTCGCTGCACGAGATGCCGGCCCCGGCCTGGGTTTCCACCAGCACTTCGTGGCCGTGGTGAACCAGTTCCCGCACCGAACCAGGCGTCAGTCCGACCCGAAACTCGTTGTTCTTGATTTCCTTTGGCACGCCAATCTTCATCTTGCTGCTCCGTACTCTTCAGGTTGTGCGGCGGAACGATTTCCGCCGCGTCTTGGTTGCTGCGTATCTTTGCTTTGCGCTCAGTGATGGCTCGGAAAGCTGAATACCGCGCCTTCGCGAACCCCCGCCGATGGCCAGCGCTGGGTGATGGTCTTGCGCCGCGTGTAGAAACGCATGCCGTCGGGCCCGTAGATCGAGAGATCGCCGAACAGCGAGCGCTTCCAGCCGCCAAACGAGTGGTAGGAAACCGGCACCGGCAGCGGCACGTTGACGCCCACCATGCCGACGTTGATGTGGTCGCTGAAATAGCGCGCCGCCTCGCCGTCGCGGGTGAAGATGCAGGTGCCGTTGCCGTACTCGTGCTCGTCGATCAGGGCCATCGCTTCGTCGAGCGTGGTGACGCGCACCACCCCCAGCACCGGGCCGAAGATTTCGTCGCGATAGATCTCCATTCCGGGCTTGACGTTGTCGAACAGGCACGGCCCGAGGTAGAAACCGTCTTCGTGATCGCTGATGCTGATCCCGCGGCCGTCGACCACCAGCTCGGCGCCTTCCCTGACGCCCGACTCGACGTAGCCGATTACCTTCTTCAGGTGCGGTCCGCTGATCAGCGGACCCATGTCGCAACCGGCCGCAGTGCCGGGACCGACCTTGATCTTGGCGATCTCGGCCGTGAGTCCGGCAACGATTGCATCGGCGGTCTGGTCGCCGATCGCGACCACCAGCGGGATCGCCATGCAGCGCTCGCCGCACGAACCGT
This sequence comes from Burkholderiaceae bacterium, assembly GCA_024643785.1. GTDB lineage: Bacteria > Pseudomonadota > Gammaproteobacteria > Burkholderiales > Burkholderiaceae_E > JAGXFR01. The sequence continues at coordinate 1,897 of JAHEMI010000056.1, read as the reverse complement.
AGGCCGCCCCCATCAGCGCCTGCACCGCGTTGGCGATGTCGGCGTCGGGCATCACGATGGCGTGGTTCTTGGCGCCGCCCAGGGCCTGCACCCGCTTGCCGTTCCTGGTGCCGGTGGCGTAGATGTACTCGGCGATCGGGGTCGAGCCGACGAAACTGACTGCCTGCACCCGCGGATCGCCGAGCAGCGTATCGACAGCTTCCTTGTCGCCGTTGACGACGTTGAGCACACCCTCGGGCAAGCCTGCGAGCTGGGCCAGCTGGGCAATGAACATCGCCGACGAGGGATCGCGCTCCGAGGGCTTGAGCACGAAGGTATTGCCGCAGACGACCGCCATCGGCCACATCCACAGCGGCACCATGGCCGGAAAGTTGAACGGCGTGATCCCGGCGCAGACGCCGAGCGGCTGGAATTCGCTCCACGAATCGATCCCGGGGCCAACGTTGCGGCTGTGCTCGCCCTTGAGCAGTTCCGGTGCGTAGCAGGCGTATTCGACGTTCTCGATGCCGCGCTGCAGTTCGCCGAGCGAGTCGGCAAGGACCTTGCCGTGCTCGAGCGTGATCAGTTCGCAGACCTGCTCGGCGTTCTGCTCGAGCAGTTCCTTGAACTTCATCATGATCCGCGCCCGCTTGGCGGGCGGCGTCGCGCGCCACGCCGGATAGGCAGCAGCAGCAGCGGCGATCGCCCGCTCCACGGTAGCCTTCGAGGCCAGCTCGACGCGCCTGCTGACGCCACCGGTGGCAGGATTGAAGACCTCCTGCGTGCGAGCGCCGGTGACTTGCTGCTCGCCGGCGATCAATTGGCCGATGGTGTCGGCGGCGGCGAGATCAGGCGAGTTCATTGATTGATTCTCCCAGTGCGTTGATCAGCAGGTCGATTTCCTTCTCGGTGGCGATGAAGGGCGGCGCCAGCTGGATGGTGTCGCCGCCGTAACGGACGTAGAAGCCCTTCTCCCAGCATTTCATCGCGATCTCGTAGGGCCGGCGGGCCGGGTCGCCAGGATAGGGGGCGATCGTCAGGCCGGCGGCGAGGCCGTAGTTGCGGATGTCGGCGACGTGCTTGGCTCCCTTGAGCGAGTGCACCGCCTTCTGGAACTTGGGCGCCAGCGCCCTGACCCGCTCGAGCGCCGACTCCCGGACCAACAGGTCGAGAGCCGCGACACCCGCGGCGCAGGCCACCGGGTGGGCCGAGTAGGTGTAGCCGTGCGGGAACTCGATCATGTGCTCGGCGCCACCAGCGGCCATGAAGGTCTGGTAGATCTCCTTGTTGGCGATGACCGCGCCGATCGGCTGCGTGCCGTTGGACACCTGCTTGGCGACATTCATGATGTCCGGGACCACGCCGAAGGCTTCCGCACCGGTATAGCTGCCGGTACGGCCAAAACCGGTGATGACCTCGTCGAAGATCAGCAGGATGTTGTTGGCGGTACAGATCTCGCGCAGGCGCTGAAGGTAGCCCTTGGGCGGAATGATCACCCCGGCGGAACCGGCGAACGGTTCAACGATCACCGCGGCGATGTTCGACGCGTCGTGCAGCGCGATCAGGTTGAGCAGTTCGTCGGCAAGCTCGACACCGTTGGCGGGCATGCCCTTGGTGAACGGCGCCGTGGCGCGCAAGGTATGCGGCAGGTGATCGGCCATGACGCCCTGTCCGAAGAGCTTGCGGTTGCCGACGATGCCGCCGACCGAGATGCCGCCGAAGTTGACCCCGTGGTAGCCCTTCTCGCGGCCGATCAGCACGGTCTTCGACGACTGCCCCTTGGTCCGCCAGTAGGCGCGGGCCATCTTGAGCGAGGTATCGGCCGCCTCGGAACCGGAGGAAGTGAAGAAGACGTAGTCGAGACCCGCGGGCGTAAGTTCCTTGATCCGGTTGGCGAGTTCGAACGAGAGCCGGTGGC